>CAYZRN010000011.1:0-4451 GCA_964480855.1 uncultured Candidatus Saccharibacteria bacterium
CACTTTTAAGGAGGTTACATGGCAGCAAACAAGCCAAAGAAGACCGCGACAAAGTCTAAAGCAAAGACTAAGACCGCTGTGAAGTCCGAAAAGACCGAAAAACCAGCAATCGTGGCTGCAGAAAAAAAGGTGGAAAAAAACGAAAAGACTACAAAAACTGAGAAAAAAACTGAAGGGTCGAAGTTCTTCAAGACTTTCTTCGCAAAAAAATGCGATGCTTCTGAGAACATTTTGACCATCTTCCATGACAAAAAACTTTATGGCGCGCTAATTGGCGAAGTGGTCGGCACTATGTTGCTCTCGATTATTCTCTTGACTCTTGGCGTTTACCAACCACTTTATATGTTCTTTGTCTTTGTTGGTGTGATTTTGCTCACTTTTGGGCTTTCTGGCGCAAATTTGAACCCAATCGTCACCGCCGGGATGATGGCGACCCGCAGAATGTCTGCTATTCGCGGCGTGCTTTATCTTCTCGCCCAAATTCTCGGGGCTTGGGTCGGTTATTTGATCGTCTCCGCTTTCGTGAATGCTGGGGCGATGGGTGCCGAGTTGCCAAAAATGACCGCTGTTGAGCCCGCATATTTCTGGGTGACGACTATGATTGAGTTCTTCGGAGCCACAATCATTGGTTTCTCCTTCGCACGCGCACTCCAATACAAACGCAGCGCTCTCACTTTTGCGATGATTTGCGCAGGCGGGATTGTGACAGCTTTGATTGCCGTCATCGTCATTTCTTCATCATACATCGGACTTTCTTCCAACTTCATGTTGAACCCAGCCGTTGCTTTGATGTACCAAATTTTGCCAACTGGCGGAAATAACTTCGGCGACCTCTTGGCTGACATTGCACTCGCTCTCGTCACCTATGTTGTCTTCCCCGTGCTTGGTGGTGTAATCGGATTCTACATCTCTGATATTGCAACCAGCCTCAAAGATGAAAAACTAGAAGCCTAGAAATAAAAATAACCCCCGTTTTGGGGGTTATTTTTTTTGTTTTAGATTTTCGGGAAGAGCGGGCTCGAAGGGGGAGTGATGATTTCTTGATCGAAAATGGCGGAGATTTTTTCCGTAGCATCAGGGAGGAAAGGCGAAAGTTCGAGAGTGGCATGGAGAAGTTGGTCAACGAAACGTCCGAGAACGGCTTTTAGCTCCTCGGTTTCGCCACGTTTGGCAAGCTCCCAAGGCTTTGCTTCGTCGATGGACTTGTTGAGGTTTTGGATATGACTCCAAGCATGGTCAAAAGCAGCGTTGAAATTTAGCTCCGTCATAGCCTCGACATAGGCCGGAGAAAAGTCGGTGGGGGATTTTTCGTGGAGGAAATTATTTTTCCTGCAGAGAGTAGCAAGGCGCTGGACGAGATTACCGAGGTCGTTGGCGAGCTCGTTGTTATAGGCAGATTCGAATTTTTCCCAGGTGAAATCGGAGTCAACAAAATTGTCGACATGGCGAAGGAAGAAATAGCGAAAAGCATCGATGCCATGTTTTTCAATTACCTCGACTGGATCGACAACATTGCCGATTGATTTGGACATTTTTTGGCCGCTCGAGAGGACATGACCGTGAGAATGGAGGACTTTCGGCAAGGGGAGACCGAGGCCGAGGAGCATGGCAGGCCAGATAATGGTGTGGAAACGCAAGATGTCTTTGCCGACGAATTGGACGGCGGCTGGCCACCAGTCGGAAATGTCGGCTTCTGGATATCCAAGGAGGGTAATGTAGTTCGAAAGAGCGTCGACCCAAACGTACATGACCTGAGAATCATCTCCAGGGACAGGAATGCCCCAGCTGAGACTCTTTTTCGGGCGGGAAATAGAGACGTCTGGAGTATCCTCGAGAAGATTGAGGATTTCCTTTTTGCGAAAATCTGGGAGAATTTTCATCGCGTCGGTTTCGATGGCGGTGCGAATCTGGTCTTTGAAGTCGGAAATACGGAGATAGTAGTTTTTCTCGGCGAGTTTTTCATAGGGTTTTTGGTGGTCGGGGCAGATGCCGTGGTTTTCTTCTACCTCTTTTTCGGTGACGAAACGCTCACAACCTTCGCAATACCAACCTTCGTATTCGGCGGGATAGATGTGGGGGGCGAGTTTTTGCCAAATCGCTTGGCAGCGACGCTCATGGTCTTTGTCGGTGGTGTGGATGAAGTCGGTCGGATGAACGTTGAGTTTTTCGATGAAGGATTTGAAGAGAGCGGTGTTCTCAGCGACATAATCTTCGACGTTTTTCCCTTGGTCGAGAGCTTTGTGGAAGATTTTGTTGCCGTGTTCGTCGGTGCCGGCCTGGAAACGGACTTCGTCGCCACGCAAAACGGAATAGCGGTAAAAAACGTCGGACAAGAGGTAGTCCATGGCGTGGCCGATGTGTGGGGCGCCGTTGACGTATGGGATTGCAGTGGTGATATAAGTCTTTGTCATGAATGTATTTTATAATATTTTCGCTAACCTATCAATAGTTCTACGTCTTTCACATCCTTCGTCCGCGGGGGCTACTACCGCTACTACACTGGTAGTTCGAACGACAGAGGTAGCAGCGGGTTCTACTGGGTGCGTAAAGTCAACATTGCAACGCACGCGTACAGCTTGCTCATCAACTCATCGAGCTTGGCCCCCCCAGTACAACGGCTACAACAAGGGCCACGGGTTCTCAGCTCGCTGTGTAGCTAGATAAGTAGGGAGAAGTAGAATAGATGCTGCGGTGCTTACGAAATAAGTCCTTGCAGAGATTGCCAATCGGCTAGGGAAAGGTCCTCGGCGCGGGAATTTTCACTCAGATTTAGCGTTTTTAGGGCCTCAGAGGCTTTCTCGCGCGAGATACCCCCAAAGGTGGCTAGGTTGGCTGTCAATTTTTTGCGAGGCATTCTGAAGCCAATCTGGGCCAATTCTATAGCCTTTTCGGGAACTAACGGGGATTTTCTCGGGGAGAAGATGATGATTTGGCTATCGACTTTCGGAGGTGGGGTGAAAAATTCGCGACCAACAACAGGGCCGAGGGCAACAGAGGCGCGGTTTTGGACTTTCAGGGAGAGAACGGAGTTTTTGCCGTTTTTCACGGCGATGCGTTCGGCGACCTCTTTTTGAATCAAAAGGACGATTCTCTCGGGGAGATTGGTGGTTGTGAGAAGTTTTTCGATGATGGGCGAAGTGATGTAATAGGGGATATTGGCAGCGACGACATAGGGAGACTTGATGGAATTAAGGTCAAATTGGAGAAAATCTGCGTTTTTGACAGTCAAATTCTTCCCAGGGAAGGAATTGGGAAGGTTTTTAGCGAGATTGGCGTCAAATTCGACAGCTAGGACCTCAGGAAAGGCTCTGAGAAGCGCGGAAGTCAGCGTACCTAGCCCTGGGCCTATTTCGAGGCAAAAACGCGCAGAAACGCCCTCAGAGGCCAAAGAGGCGATTTCGTCGAGAATAAAACGGTCCTTGAGCCAATTTTGACCGAGAGATTTCTTGTTTTTCATCAGACGCCGTCTCTCCGTGTCCAGTCGGTAGCGAGATCGAATTGTTCGGGATTCGAGAGGGCGAAGGAGCCTGTGTCATAGACTTTGCCGAGACCGAGGGATGTTTGGACGACGTAACAACGGGGGTAGCGAGAAAGGTCGGCGGCGACGATGACATAGCCATCAGCGTCAACTTTGGCGCCGTCGTCGCGGACAGAATAGGAACTTTGACCACAAAAGGCCATGACGCCAGACATGTTGAGGTCATAATAGGTCTCTTGGCGTTCGATGATGGTGCCGTCATCTTTGGTGACGGTATAACGATTGCGACCTTTCTGGGGGGTGAGCGGGTTCATTTCGACTTGATCGGCACCGACGCGAGTGATGCGGGCTACCGGCTCACGAGTGACGGTCTCGGAGATGAGCTCTCTGGATACTTCAAGGCCGTGTTTGGTTTTGACGGAATAAACTAGGGTTTTTGAGCCAACTTCTCCGAGCTGGACGACCTCGGTTTTACCCGAGCCGAGAGAATAGTCTTTGTAACTTTCCTCTGAGAAAGGAATTTCTTCTTCGACGGTGAGGATGGAGCCGCCACCGCGGGTGATTTCGTAGACAGAGGCGATACCAAGCTCGAGAAATTGCTGATTTTCGGCTGGTCTGATGGTGTCGCCATCGAAAATCGTGAAGCCAGCTTCGCCAGCGACGGTTTTCGGGTCGAAACTAGAGGTCATGAGGAATTTGCTGGAGGCACCGTCAATGATGAGGGCAGGACGGGCACGAAAGATGTTGATGTAGAAATTGTCGGCGTTTATTAATGAGTCAAAAGCAGGCTCGACGGAGTCGAATTCGCCGAGAAAAATGTCGGCTCTGGAGAGGACTTCAGCGACGGTGGCGGAGGTGGTTTTGACGGTGAGTTTTTGGTCACCGTCAAAGATGGTGACATGAAAAAAATTGCCGACTTCAACGACGCTGTCTTCGTCGGCGTTATCGGCGAAAACGTTGGAAATAAAAAGAC
>CAYZRN010000011.1:4461-8649 GCA_964480855.1 uncultured Candidatus Saccharibacteria bacterium
CCCCCCCCCCCCCCCCCCCCCCCCCCCAAACCCACCCCCCCCCCCCACGACGCGCCCTTCGTCGGCGTCAACGGCGAAAACGGGGGAACTAAAAAGACTGGAGGCAACAAAAAGGAAGCTAAAGGTGAAGATAGCGAAAATAATTAGAGACTTGTCGAGTTTTCTGAAGAAACGTCTCATGGTTCTATTTTAGACCAAAAAAGTAAAAATGTCCATCTAGGCCTCTGGCGCGAGAGATTGATACCAGAGAGAAAGCTCATCGATGATATAGGGGTCGGCATGAGAGGATTTGAGAGAATCGAGCTGTTTTAGGAAGTTGGGCTCTTGGCGTTTGAGGCGAGCGAGACGATATTCTTCCCATTTTTGCTCTTCCGATGCGTCGAGAGATGTGGGGAAATTTTTGGCTTTGTAGTGAAGCAAAAGCTCGGGGAGACGTTCGTCGATGAAATTGGGGTGAAAATCGGCGAGATCGTTAGCGTCGGCGTTTCGGACAGAGTTGCAACGAATTTTGTCGCCGTCTGGGATGAAACTGTCGTAGAGTGCCGATTCGGCGTCGACGGCAGGTGGAAATTCGGGGCGAGATTTGAGTTTGTCGTACATTTTTTGGGCGAACTCC
Organism: uncultured Candidatus Saccharibacteria bacterium; assembly: GCA_964480855.1. Taxonomy (GTDB): domain Bacteria; phylum Patescibacteriota; class Saccharimonadia; order Saccharimonadales; family Saccharimonadaceae; genus Nanosyncoccus. The sequence continues at coordinate 5,078 of CAYZRN010000011.1, forward strand.
GGGTGAGAGTTGAGGGATTTGAGATTTTTTTCGATGATTTCTTGGGAAAGTTTAATCTTTTCCCAGCCGTCGGCCTGTCCAAGGACGCCAAGAGGAGCGACGGCAGGACATTTGTTGTAGGCTAGTTCTTTGACGACTGGATAGAATTTGTCGCGGTTAGGTATGTCAGGTTCTTTGAGAAGTTCATCGAGATTGTAACGCAAATCGAAAACTAGGATGTTGCCGTTGCGACCTGGAGCAAAAGGAATGACAACGGTAGTGTTGTTGAAAGCGGAGGAATAGCGACCAGAGGCATAGACGAAGGGCTTTCGTGATTCGAGATTGAAATTGGACTTGAGGGATTTTTTGTCGCGGTTTTCGAAGAGGAATTTGAAAAGACTGGGTTGTTTTTCTTTGATGAGTTTGGCAACGGCGATGGTCGCAAAAACGTCAGCCAGGGCATCGTGAGCGTGCTCGTGTTCGATGTTGTTGAGTTTGGTGAGGAGTTCGAGGCGGTTGGTTGGTTCGCCATCCTCGCGAAAAGGCCAGTTGATTCCCTCGGGACGAAGTGCGCGGGTCAAGCGTACAACATCGAGAATGTCCCAGCGAGAACGGTTTTCGCTCCATTCCCATTCATAGGAATCATAAAAATTGCGCCAAAAAAGGTGACGCATGAATTCGTCGTCGAAACGGATGTTGTTGAACCCGAGAGTAATTGTGCTCGGAGTGAAAATTTCCGATTGGACATAGCGGCAAAATTCCGCTTCGGAGAGGCCGTCGGCGAGAGTGGATTGGGGGGTAATTTTGGTGACCATGATGGCGCCGGGAGACGGAAGGGTGTCGTTCCCCATTTTGATGAGAAGATTGACCGGGTCGCCAATTGGATTGAGATCGAAATCAGTGCGTTGGCCGGCAAATTGCATGATGCGATCCTCACGCGGTGAAAGTCCAGAAGTTTCCAAATCATAAAAGAAGAAAGTCTGTTTTTGGTTCATGAGATGATTATAGCATAGAAAAAATTCCCCCGTCGAGTTGACGGGGGTAGGGTTAATTTGGATGTTTAGGGGTACTGCTCGCTGACGTCGATCAAGATGCCATATCGTTTTCCATAACGCTTCACAAGCAAGTGGATTTTGAGTGTGTCGAACAAAAAACACAAGAATATGAGGAACAAAATATCGACACTGTAGAACAAGAAAGCGTAAAGGAAGATGAGAATAATATTGAAGTCTTTGAGAGTTTCGATGGCAAACGCGATGGTGGTAGCGATGCCGAAAAGCATTGCGTAGACCGGGTATTTTGCTCCGACGAAGCGAAAACCGAGAGAAATGACCTCCGGTTTCCCTTGGGGGCTGGGGTGTTTATCGTATGCTCTCAAGATGGCTTTATCGAATTTCTTGATAAACGGGTTGATGAAGCCCGAGATTATCGCCAAAATTATACTAGCAACCAGCATTAGCATCCAAATTTTCAATGTGCTTCCAAACATTTTTATTCACCACCTTCATAAAAATTTTGAAAATCCTTATTATTATAACAAAATTCCGTCGAAAAATCAACTTGCACCAAAAAATCCCCCTCCGTGAGGGGGGATTTGGTTTTAGAGAGTATATTCTGGGTATTACTCTCTAAAACGGTGTTGGCTCGTAGACTGTTCCAGCGAACCAGACTTCACCGGAATCTTTATCTCTAACCAAGAACATATATGGATGGTCAAAAGTTAGGTCTATCTCTTCTACTGGGACTTCAAAGTTATAAGAGAAGCGACAATCACCACCGCCACCACCTCCGCCACCAATTACCGTGGCGGCTCCAGCCTTGATGCCATCGTTAGAGAAAGCTATGTTGGCACTGTGAAGCGCTTTCGTAATAAAGACTACCTCGTCGTCATCAAAAGTCCCGAGATTTCCAAGGTTGGCTTTCTCCGGTATAAAAATATCCGTGATACCCATTATTGCGAGGTCATTCTGTAGCGAAAGGTCGTAGTCGAAGTCAAACCAAGGGATATCCCCATAAATTTTCGTGATAACGCCGTCGGAAAAACTATCCAAATTGATGCTTTTTAGTTTACCAAGTAAAGTATTGATTTCTGAGGCAGACGCGTCTTTTATGTATTCGTCTAATTCTTTCTGTTTTGACATAATACCAACATATTGGAGCGTATTGCCGTTATATGTTTTTAAGTCTTTAGCAAAAACTTTGACGTCTTCGTCGCTATAAAGATAAAAATCGGTTGAGCTATTAATATAGCCGTAATGATTCTTTAGTGTATTGACGTATTCGTCAAGATTCGGGGCCTGCGACTGGATTTCGTCTACCGTACAATGATTCGTGCGCTGCTCATCACTGGCCCAGCTATTGTATTTCTCTTGGACGGCGTTCCTAATTCCATCCTCCCCAAGTTCTTGGATAATATTATATTTGTTAATTGTCGCCGCAACCCTCGAGGCGTCTACATGAGTATTGCCAAACAATGCACCACTTCTACCCATCAGTGGCATTACTCTATTGCTATATGATTCATACATAAAACTGTCATTATACATGGAGTCTGACTGGATTTTGTTGACCCACTCCATATCGATGGCAAGAGCATTGATGAGATAGAAATAGTCGAGATCCGGATTAGTTTCCTTAAGCATATCGTTGACGAGGTTGAAGGTCTTGTTGCTAATCCAGGAATTGATGTTCGCTGGGCTGGCAAAATCGTCAAAAATCACCTCGGCGCGATAATTATCACTCAATGAACTAATGTAGGCGTCTTTGATTTTGTCTCGATAGACGCTATTGACGAAAAACGCGTTTGCGAGAGAAAGGTTGGCGCTGTTTTGATATATTTTTGGATGATAAGCTCCGAGAATGTCTTCTATTTGTTCCTTCGACTCGCCGTCGGCACCTTCGTTGAGCATAGCCAAGGCATATTTGATGGAAAGTGGACTATAGACGATATTTTTGTCTTTCTCGTTTTCGAGCTTCAAAAAACTCAAATCAAAATCATCGAGGTCGTTACCTTTAATCGAGAAAACGCTCTTTGAGATATGATCCTTTTCGTCTTTTTCGTTATAGTCGATATCGCCTCTTTGGTCTCTCTTTACCCCTCCGCTAAAAAGAAGATAAGCGACAACGCCGCCAACGAGAAGCACGAGAAAAACAATCAATAAAATCAGAGTGGTTTTCTTCTTTTTCTTTTTTTCGCCCGCGGTTTCGTCTACGAGGTTTTCTGGCGCCTCGGTAGATTCGTCAGGCGCAGGAACTTCAACTTCCTTATTTTCCTCGAGCGGTTCTTCTTCAACTGGTTCTTCCGCCTCGGTCTCTAGAGGTAGAGTTCCTGGCTCCTTTGGCTGCTCCTCAACAACAGGGACTTCTTGTTGCTCGGGTTTTTGGGTGCTATCATCATCCATTTTTTTTGGTTTCCTTTTTTAGCATAACCTATTTGTATACTATTGTAGCACATGAAAAAACCTTTCCACAAAAAATCTCCCTTTCGGGAGATTCTTTGATGATTTGGCACCTTGCTAGTTTCCCGCAGAGCAGTATGATCGCCGCTACTGGGCTTGACTTCTGTGTTCGGAATGGGAACAGGTATTTCCCCA
>CAYZRN010000012.1:0-8623 GCA_964480855.1 uncultured Candidatus Saccharibacteria bacterium
TGACTTCCTCCGCCGTGTAGCCCCGCAAAAACTGCAAGGCCGTCTTGAAGTCCCTTTGTATGAACGTCAAGTAATTGCCGTTGCAACAAGGCAAGCCCGCCGTTTGAAAGGCTTTGAATATTTCTTTTGCCTTTTCGATAAGTTCTGGTTTGTTTTTGAGAAGCGGGAAAACTGCGAATTTCACAGGAGCGATTTCGGGATTGAGACGCAAGACCGTGCGCTCGTTGCCGTTGGCGAGAGTTTCAACATCATATGCATCGGAAATAACCGCGAGGAATAACCGGCCTAGACCCATAGAAGTTTCCAAAATCCAAGGGATGTATTTTTCGTTGGTGACTGGGTCGATGTAGTTCAAATCGGTGCCGGAAAAATTCATGTGCTGGGTGAGGTCATAGTCGCTACGGTCGTGAATGCCCATCAACTCGTCGAAACCATAGGACGGGTAATTATATTCGATGTCCCAAGCATCTTTGGCGTAGAAAACTAGATTTTCATGTTGATGCCATTTAAGATTTTCTGCTTTGATGCCAAGCGACAAAAGCCAATCCCATTGTTCTTGTTTGATGCGTTGGTAGTTTTCGGTGTTTTCGTGGGGTCTGACGAAATATTGAGTGTCGGCTTGTTCAAATTCGCGGCAACGGAAAAGGAAATTGCGAGGAGAAATTTCATTGCGAAAAGCTTTGCCAATTTGGGCGATACCAAACGGAATTTTGACGCGGCAAGTATCGACGATGTTTTTGAAGTTCAGATAAATACCTTGGCAAGCTTCGCCAGGAAGATAAACAGGGTCTTCGTTTTTTTCAGTAAAATCACCGAGGTTGGACTTGACGAGGAGATTGAATTTCTTCGGCTCAGACCATTCGGGTTTTTTGCAACCTGGGCATTTTACTCTGGATTTGTTTTCGTCCCAAAGTTTTTTAATTTCCTCCTCGGACATTTTTTCGTCGGCAAAAATACCAAGTTTTTCGAGTTCTTTATCAACGCGAAGGCGAGTGTTGCAGTTTTTGCATTCGACAAGCGGGTCAGCAAAACCGTCGACGTGACCGGAAGCTTTCCAAACTTTGGGGTTTTTGAACATGGCGGAATCGAGACCGACGTAATCTGGACGGCTTTGAACGTTGGCTTTCCACCAGTTTTGTTTCAAATTGTTGAGCAACTCGGCTCCGTAAGGACCAAAATCATAAAGACCAGCGGCACCGCCATAAATCTCGCTACCTTGAAAAACGAAACCGCGACGTTTCAAAAGAGAAATAATATCTTCCATGTTTTTTGCTGTTGTCATTTTGATCCTTTCTACTGGGGATAATTATAACATATTTCTAGACTTTATTCACGGACTTGGCGATGTGAAGAATGGATGGAACGAGTGGCGTAGTTTTTTCGACTCTCGCAACTGTGCGAAGATCGGCCGCGAGCATGAGACGCATCATTTTGATTTCGTTGACGCCGATATTGCCGCCAATTTGGGGACGAAGAGCGAGCTCGCCAGAATCCCAAACATAAGTGAGGTCCGGAGCAAGTTCATCGCCAGCAGTGTCACGATAGAGATTGATTTCTTCCCCGCTGATTTTGGCAAGATTAAACCAAAACCAAGTTTCAATGAGCGGCAAGTTATCTGAGGTATTAAGTTGGGAAAGGATTTGGAAAACGAGGTTGAAATATTCTGGACCTTCAGTTTGTTCAGCGAACTTGCTGACGCGTTTCAAAACGAGAGAAGCAAGCTCGAGTTTCGGTAAATCGACAGGGATTTTGGAATAGTATTCTAGCATTCTGGCGCTAGTGAGAGTGTGGAGGGCGTTGTTTTTCCCTTCGTGCAAAGTGACATCGCTGAGACAAAAAAGCTCAATGCCGCCAGCGAGTTTGGACTTTTCTTTGCGGACGCCATGAGCGATGGCGCTGACCGCGCCGTTTTCAGTGAGGAGATTCAAGATGCGGTCTGATTCGCCGTAGTTAGTGCGACGCAAAACAAAAGCTTTAGTTCGAATATCTTTGGACATATTTTTGAACCTCCTTTGGCGTTAGGGTGTCTTTATTTAATATACCTACAACTCCATAAATTGACAAATCTGCACCGTGAAAATCGAGAGAACTGACAATAACGATGGGGATTTTTGCAGTATCGGGATAGGAAGCGAGTTCATGAAGCAGGGTAAAACCGTCCGGGCCAGTCAAAAGCACGTCGAGGAAAATTAATTTGGGAAGTTCGGCATCAATTTCGTGCACGGCATCGACGACGTTGGTAAAAATTTTGAATTTTTCGTCGCCCACATAGCGAGCAAGGCAGTTGGCAAAATTTTGATCGTCCTCGATAATAAAAATCATCAGAACAACCTCGCTTGTTTGGAAATTGGTAAATCAACAAAAAAACTGGTGCCGTCGCGATGACGAATGGCGCCGACATCGGCATTCATGTAGCGAGAAAATTTCGAGGCAATGAAAAGTCCAAGCCCAGACGAACCGGGGCGCATGGCGATTGAGGTCGGGCGTTTAATCCAGCCGCGCTTCATCTCGCGCCAGACGTCCATAGGGAGAGCGGGGCCAAAATCGCGAACTTTGACACGCACCATGCCATGGTAGTCTTTGACAACGAGTTCGCTCAAAGTTTCTTCGGAAGAATAGTGCATGGCGTTGAGACAAAAATTGTAGATGACGCTAAAAAGCAAATCGTGGTTGGCAACAACTAGGCGAGAGTTATTGGAATATTTGATTTGGAGGTCGCGATTATTGAAACGAAAAAGATGAGCGAGCTCAGCGGTAACTTCGTCACAAACGGCGCGAACAGAAATTGGTTCCATTTCGAAAAGCCCATCTTCAAGACGAGCTATTTTGGTGAGATCGTTGACTTGGCGGATGGCTCGGTCAGAGACGCTAATCATTTCAGACTGAACGCGTTTGGCACCGGCCGCGTCGACAAAATCGAGAGAGAAAGCTAGCTGGCGCAAAACTGAAAGTGGAGCTTTTAGTTCATGCGCAGCAACAAGGATACCGTTTACCTCACTTTCCATGAGGTTATTATAGCACAGATTAGGAATTGAACGTTAAAGAGGTGATAATTTTGTCGAACTCTTCGGCAAAAAGTTCAGAATCGGTCTGGATGATGGCGGTTTTGTCGCGAATTTTCATAACAGCAACGATACCGACCAAGCCACTCTGGAGCGTACCGCGATAAACGTTGGCGGTGGCGGCGCCGTTGTTGACGTTGACGACACTCATGGTCATTTTGCCATTTTTGACATAGGAATCATAGGTTTTGATGATGTTGTCGAAAGTCTGGGTTTTGATTTGGACGCGAAGCGCCATCACGGTCGTGGGGGAAATCGGCTCCACGCCGCCTGGGTTCATATAGGACTCATAGTCGCCACCGTTGGCGGCGTCTTTGCTGACGTAAAGAGACCAAGTTTTCGGGTAGGAGAAAGAAAGCTCGCCATAATCCGCGGGGCCAGCAAAGGCGGTATAGGGGTCTTTTTCGCGTTCGGCAAACTCAGCTTCGAGTTCGGCGGAATTTTCATTGACAGCAACGGCGACGGCTGCGGAAATTTGGGCGTCGAGGTTCGTGCTGGCGTCAATCCAATCAAGCAATTTCCAAACAAAAAGCCCAGCGAAAGCGACCGTGGTGACAGAGAGAATAGCAATAGCGATGGTTTGCCCAAGTCCAGAGTGCTTTTTCTCGGGCTCCGGAGCCGGTTTCGGCGGATCGATAATTGAAGAAACTGATGGTTGAGTTGAAGAATTCATGAAGTTATTTTAGCATAATTGGTTTTGTTTGACTAGCCAAAGTCCACGGCGAGAATAGTAATTTAGTTCTTCAAATTATCAAAATCGGCCTCAATTTCTTTGGTGAGTGCGACGGATTTTTTGAAATTTTCGGCGGCTTTTTCAAGAGAAAAATCTTCACCATAAAACCACTCGATTTCGTGGTTTAAACGCTCGATTTTTTGGTTAATGGTTTCTTTTGTTGACATGTTTTACCTCTGTTTCAATGATTTGACTAAATGTTGTAATTTTTACAACATTTCCTGGCGATAATTTGCCACTCACGATGGCGTACCCCTGTTTTAATACCGATTCTGGATTAAGTGTATCTAAAATACGACGAGTTTGGGCGAGATTGGCTTGCTCGCGGTTAAGTTTGGCGATGATTTCACGAAAAAGAGTCTTGAGGGCAGTTTTTTGGCTGGATTTTTCGGTTGCGATTTTTTCGAGAATGAAGCTTTTGACGGATTTTAAATTGTTTCTATGTCGCACAATCTCCGCGTTTTTATCCTTTGAAAGAATTTGGGCGACATTGGATGGGGTTGAGCCAACGACGTCAGCGGCGAGGTCGGCGAGGGATTCGTCTACTAAGTGGCCGATGCCGGTGATGACGGGAATTTTGCTGGCGGCGATGGCGCGGACTAGTTTTTCGTCGTTAAAAACAGCTAAATCGTCGGCCGAGCCACCGCCACGGATAATGGCGATAACTTCGACCGTGGATTTTTCGTTGAAAAAGTTAATAGCGCGGACGATTTGGTCGGCAGCGACGAGACCTTGGACTTGGGTTTTGGCGACTTCGATTTTTAGCCCGCCCCAACGTTCGTTCAAAATTTTGATAAAGTCGGCGTAGCCAGCGGCGGCAGGGCTGGAGATAACTCCGATTTTTTCGAGATTTTTGGGCAGAGGGCGTTTGCGCTCGGGAGCGAAAAGCCCCTCTTTTTCTAGCTTCCGTTTTTGGAGTTCAAAAGATTTTTTGATGCTTCCCTCTCCGACTGGCAAAATATTTTGGACCGTAAAAGAGAATTTGCCCCATTTGGTCAACTTCGGGACGCCATGCACTGCGACTTTCATGCCGTCCTCGAGCGGAATGCGCAACTGAAAAACGGACATAAAGCAATTAAGAACCGAATCGTCGTCTTTCAAATCGAAAAAGACCCATTTGCCCTGGTTGACTTTAAAACTCGCAACTTCACCAACCACCGTAACGCCGGCATAGGTAAAATCGAGCGTTTGGTTCAAGGCGTCGACAAATTCGGAAACTGAAAATTTTAGGTCGGGCTGCATAAAAATATTGTAGCACACCAGCTTCGTCCGCGGGGGCTACTACGGCTATAGCAATGGTGGTCTGGACCTCAGAGGTAGCTACGGGAGCTACTGGGAGAGTAAGGTCAACAATGCCACGTACGCGTACCGCTTGGACTTCCTCTCATCGCTCTTGCGCCCCCAGAACAACCCCGACAAGGGCTACGGGTTCTCAGCTCGCTGTGTAGCTAGATAAGTAGGGAGAATAGAATAGGTGCTGCGGTGCTTATATGGTCTGCGGTGGACAAAAAAAATAACCCCTTGCGGGGTTATGGGGGCTAGATTTAGCGGACTTCGACGCGGACGCGTGGAAGAGATTTGCCGGAAAAATGGCATTTTTTGGTTTTTACGAAGGTGACAACACCATCTTTTTTAGCGTGTATGGTGAAATTTCTGGACATGTAGGTGCCTGGGCCAGCGATTTTGGTGGAACCAGTTTGGCGAACGAGAACTTCACCAGCTTTGACCTTTTGGCCACCGAAGCGTTTGACGCCAAGGCGTTGACCAGCATTGTTGTGAACGTTTTTGGCGGTACCGCCAGCTTTGACATGAGACATTCTAGTTTTTCCTTAATATTATTAACTCTCGGGCAACAATTTGACCGTCACGGTGGTAGAGGAGGTCCCTTTGATCCGAGTTTTTCAGTTTCACTACATTATACCCCAGATTCTCTATCTCGTCAAGAATATTCAAGCGAGAATATTCGCCGTTTTCCTTGCGCCAAGCAGGAATAGCGAGGGCGACAGGAGTGCCAGAGGCGATTTGGCGAGAGAGGTTTTTGAGAAAACCGAGGATAATGGGGCGGCATTCTTGTTGGGCGGATTTTAGTTTTATCTCTGGAGGAACGGCCGACATAGGCGGGCCAAGATAGGTTTCACAGGCAACAGCGTTGATTTTTTTTGACCACTCAAAATCAATCGCGTCGCCGACGCATACCTCCATTTTAGCATAAACGTCTTCTTTTGTCAACCCCTTTTTGGTTAACCAATCGAGATTTTTCCGTGTATAGCCGACCATTCGCTCGCTCAAGTCGGTGCCATAGGGGGTATAGCCCATCAAAAGAGCTTCTTGAAGCAAAACACCCGTGCCGCAAAACGGGTCGAGAAGAGTGGATTTTTCCGGGAGATTGCCGCAAAGATTGATGAGGATTTGGGCGAGTTTTGGGGGAAGCATACCAACCTTGGCATCGCGAGCCGGACGGGTTTGGTCGCGGCAGGCGTAGGCGGTAATGTTTTGGACGCCGGTGACGACAAACCATTCTTTGTTGAATTTTATTAGTTCAACATGATTTTGTTTTTCTGCAAGCTGATTGTGGTGGGAAGTTGCCGTTGACAAAGTAGCTGTTTTGTTTTCCAAAACCCGAACAGAACGGGAGTGACGGGCAAGGATTTTTTTGAGACGAAGAGCTTCGGTTTGGGCGGATTTTTTGCTGGCGTGACTGGAGAAATCGGAAATGCCGAGAGTAATCTTGCCGGTCGGAAGGTCAGAAAGGAAGTCGAGAGGAGAAGAAAGTAGTTCCCTGGCTAATTTGAGTGAGCCGCCGAGACGATTGATGTTTGGGATGGTGGCGGAGTTGAAGGTGGCAAGCTCGGGAGAAATTTGGCGCACGCCGGCAAAAAGCGATTCGAGTTCTGCGAGCGAAATTTTCGGCTGGCGTCCCAAAACTGCAAGATATTTCATGGTAAAAGTATAACATTTTTATGGTATAATTGAAAGCATGAGCAAGATTTTGATTTTTGGAAATGTAATCAAAGACGTTTATCTGAAAATCGATGATGAAAGTGAAGAATTTGAGAGAGACGAAAACGGCGTAAACTGGATTAATCTCGGGTTTAACGGCGGGATTCATGATTTTTTCCACCGAACGAGTATTTTTGGCGGCGCGTTGGTTTCGCTCGAGGTGTTTCGGAATTTTGGGCTGGATGCAAAAATCGCCGGCATGAATGACAAAGAAGCGCCAAAAACCGAAGAATATCGTTATATTTTCAACGACGGACAAAGAGTTGCTTATTTTGTCTCTAAAAAAGAGGCGCCAACCGTGTTCGAAAAGCCAGAAAAGGACACGCGGATGATTTTTGTGGATCGTTCTGCGAATATTTCCGCAGAAATGGTGCAGGGGATTTTGGGATTTTTGGAGAAGAGTCCGAAAACAATTTTGGTGGTTTATGCGCCGAAAAAAATTGATGCCACGGCAAAACTTTTAGTCGAAAAGGCTGGTCTGGTGTTTGCGGACAAGGAACTACCAGCGAACGTCAAAAACCGACGAGTATGCTATTTCAGTGACGAGAAAATTAAGTTCGGAAAGTTCGAAGAAAATTGGAATCTCGGGCGAGCGGAACTGATGACACATTTGACACTATTCTCGATTGCGACAGCGAGTATCGTGAGTGCGGTTCTAAAGAAGAAAAGCCTCGAAGATGCGTTGAGACTAGCGCGGATTAACGTCGAGAATGCCGCACTAGACAAAAGCCTCAGCTTGAAAAAATTGGAGGAAATTCTCGGCGCAGAAAAACGCGATGTGGCAGATTTGAAATTGATGGCGAAAGCTTTGGTGGCTTATCCGAAGGGGATTTTGGCGGCAGACGAATCTGGTGGCTCGATTCATAAAAAATTCGAGGGGATGAAAATTCCGGACGACGAAAAACACCGTCGAGATTATCGTAATTTGTTTTTCACGACGGATGGATTGGAAAAATATGTCAACGGAGTAATTTTGTTCGATGAAACCGCACGGCAAAAAGCGGATGACGGAACGAATTTTGTGGAATTTTTGACGCGAAAAGGGATTATTCCCGGGATTAAAGTCGACCAAGGTCTGGCGAATCTGACAAATTCTGAAGATAAATACACCATGGGCCTGGAAGGATTGAGGGGGCGGCTGAACGAATATTATGAAATGGGGCTCAGGTTCGCGAAATGGCGCGCAGCGTTCGAGATTTCCGAAACAACGCCGAGCGATTTCGCGATTGAACGAAATTGCGAGATTTTGGCGCAATATGCAAAAGATTGTCAGGATGAAAAAATCGTGCCGATTGTGGAGCCCGAGGTGGTTTTTGACGGAGATTATTCTTTGAAGAAAAATGCGGAGACGACTGAAAAAATTTTGAAGAAGTTGTTTGAGAAATTAGCCGAAAAGAAAGTTGAGCTGGCGGGGACAATATTGAAAGTTAATATGGTTTTGGCTGGGAAAAAATTCCCGAAGCAATCGACAACAAAAGAAGTCGGGGAAGCTACGGCGGAAGTACTGAAGGCTAACGTGCCGAAAGAATTGGCTGGTGTGGTTTTTCTTTCGGGCGGGCAAAGCGTCGAACAAGCGACAGAAAATCTCGAAGCCGTGACGAAAAACGGTCCGTTCCCGTGGCCCGTGACATTTTCGTTTGCGAGAGCACTACAAGACCCAGCGCTACTTGCTTGGAAAGGTGACAATAAAAACTCCGATGTCGCTCGCGAAGCTTTCCGGCAAAGATTAATAATGAATTGTAAAGCAATTAAAAAAAAAAAAATATCAAATAGCGCGCAAGGTATTCGCCGGGTTTTGTGGTGGGATTTTTGGCGAGTTGTTCTGGCT
>CAYZRN010000013.1:0-8588 GCA_964480855.1 uncultured Candidatus Saccharibacteria bacterium
AGTATTCGAACTGGAGCATGTCGGTGAGGTAGGGGTTGGGGTGTTGTTCGTGGGAGAGGGTGATGTTGAGGCCGATGGAGCGACCGCCGTATTCGTAGGCGCCACGGTTGGCGGCTTCCATGATGCCAGGGCCGCCACCGGTGATGGTGGTGTGACCGTTTTCGGCGAGGAGACGTCCGAGTTCGCGGGCTTTTTTGCAATAGAAATCATCTTCTTTGAGGCGGGCAGAACCGAAAATGGTGACGCCCTGGGGGAAAGAACGGACGATTTTGAGGCCGTGACCGAGATCTTTGGCATAGGCGTTGGCGCGCTCGATGTCGGCGGCTTCAAGAGAGTGGTAGAGTTCCTCGGCTTCTTTTTCGTTCATTGGTCTACTTTCTGCATGGGCATTTCGTGGAGTTTTTCGCGGCTGGTGAGGAGGCCTTTTTTCGCGCCGATATAGCGAATGACGGAGGTGGAGTTGGCGGAGCCGAAACGGAGAGAGTCTTTGAAACTTTTTTTGGCGGCGTAGGCAGCGAGGAAGCCAGCGCCGAAAGCATCTCCAGCTCCGGTGGTGTCTTTGACTTTGATGTCTTCGTAGATGCCAAAACGGATGGTGTCGGAGCCGTCGGTGGCGATGCCGCCCATGGAGCCGTCGGTGATGATGGCGGTTTTGACGTAGTTTTTTAGGTGGGAAAGTAGCTCAGAAAGGACTTTGCCGGGGACAATTTTGGCAGCTTCGGATTTGTTGACGAGGAGAATGTCAACACAGGGGAGTAGGCCGAGGAGTTGGTCGAGATGGGTGAGTTCGAGGGTGCCGGGGTTGAACATGATTTTGCAGTCGAGGCTTTTGGCGGTTTCGAAAAAGGCAAGCAAGGTGTCCATGTCGCCGCGAATGGAGGAGACGTAGAGCCAGTCGGGGTGAATTGTTTCGAGATCGGCAGGGTTGAGGTTTTGGAATTTTGAGCTGGCGCCGCGGTGGGTGAGGATGGTGCGTTCGCCAGAACGGATGTCGAGTAAGATGACGGAACAGCCAGTGGGGGATTTGACGATGGAGATGTAGCTGGTGTCGACGTTTTCGCTGTCGAGGAAAGCCAGGACGGCTTCGCCGGCGGAATCGCGGCCGATGTTGCCGAGGAAAATTGATTCGTGGCCGAAGCGGGCGAAGGCGACGGCGGCGTTGGTGCCACCACCACCGATTTCGTAGGAAAGTTTGTCGATGTCGACTTTTGAGCCTATTTCGAGTTTACCGAAGATGGAGGTGGAGCCGATGGTGCTGGCGACAAAATCATCGCGGTCGATGAGGAAGATATCTTCGAGTGCGGAGCCGAGAGAAACGATACGAGACATTAGATGTTTACTCCTTGTTTTTCGGATTCGGCTTCGAGGGCTTGATAGGCCTCGGCGGCGTTGGGGGCGCTGCTGATGGCGCCGCCGACGTTGATGACGTCGATGTCGCTGTGGGCGATGGCGCGGATGTTGTCTAAGTTGGCTCCGCCGTCCCAGCCGATTTCGGCCTTAGAGTCGATTTCTTTGATGATGGAGATTTTTTCAAGCTGAAGAAGGTCGGCTTCACCGCCTTGTTTGCCGAGGGTGCCAGCGAAAATCAGGACGTGGTCGGCGGCTTCGATATAGGGTTTGATGTTGCCGGGATAGGTGGATTTCAGGAGAGCGACGCCGGTGCGGATTTTGGCGTTGGAAAGTTGTTCAAAAATCGGGAGGAGGTTTTCGTTGCACTCGGCGTGGAAAATGCAGAGAGAAGGACGAAGATTGATAATGGCTGGGAGGAAGGCTGAGGGATTCGAAACCATCATATGGAGGTCGAGAGTGCCGTCCCAGTCGGTAGGGAGGGTGATTTCTTCCAAGCCAACGGTGGGGTAGGGGGCGAATTTGCCGTCTGTGATGTCGAGTTGGATGCGTTTAGCGAATTTTTGGTAGATGGAAAAATATTGATTGAAAGATGTGGGGTTTTCGGTCAAGATGGTGGGGACGATCTCAATCATAGTTCTCCTCGTCGAGGCGGGCTAAACGACGGACGCGACGCTCTTCCCTGCCGAATTTAGTGTGGAAGAATGAGTAGATGATTTTTTTCAGAGTTTCGAGATCGAAAAGTTCGGCGGAGAGGCAGAGGACGTTGGCGTTGTCGTGCTCGCGGCCGATTTGGGCGGATTCGGGGGAGAAAGCGTTGATAGCGCGGATACCTTTGAAACGATTGGCTTGCATGCAGACGCCGTGGGCGGAGCCGCAAAGCAAGATGCCGAAACTGTTCGGGGTGGATTTGATGGCTTTAGCGACGGCAATGGCAGGGTCGTTGTAATCGCTGAGCGAATCGTCGAAAGCTCCTTTGTCGACAACTTTAATGAAATTTTGGTGGCAGCTTTTGAGATATGGGATTAGCTCGGACTTTTTCTGGAAGCCGCGGTAATCTGCGCCAATGAAGATTGTGACTTTTTCGGGCATTATTTTTCCTTTCCAAAATCAGCAGCGAGTTCAACGAGACGGTTGCTATAGCCCCATTCGTTGTCATACCAAGCAACGACCTTGACGAGGTTGCCACCGACGACGTCGGTGAGCGGAAGGTCAACAATGCAGGAGTTGGAGTTGCCACGGAAGTCGCAGGAGACAAGCGCTTCTTCGGAGACGTCGAGAATGCCTTCGAAGAAAGGTTCTTTGGCGGTTTTTCTGAAGATATCGTTTAGCTCTTCTTTTGTGGTGTCTTTCTTTAGGACGGCGGTGATGTCGGAAAGGGAGACGACTGGGGTTGGGACGCGAACGGAGAGACCGTTGAACTTGCCAGCGAGAGACGGGATGGTGAGGGCAGCGGCTTTTGAGGCGCCAGTGGTGGTCGGGACGATATTTTCGGCGGCGGCGCGAGCTTCACGCAGGTCTTTGGCCGGGGCGTCTTGGAGTTTTTGGGACGCGGTGTAAGAGTGAACGGTGGTCATCATGGCCTTTTCGATGCCGAAGGTTTCCTCAAGGATTTTCATGATAGGGGCGATACAGTTGGTGGTGCAGGAGGCGTTGGAGAGGATTTCGTCGGAAGCGTCGATGGTGTCTTCGTTGACGCCGATGACGATGGTTTTGGCGCCTTCGCCTTTTGCTGGGGCGGAGATAACGACCTTTTTGGCGCCAGCTTCGATGTGGGCGCGGGCTTTGGCTGGATCGGTGAAGAAGCCGGTGCTTTCGATTACGACATCAACCCCGAGGTCTTTCCAAGGGAGAGCGGCAGGGTCTTTTTTGGCGAAAACGCGGATTTTTTTGCCGTCAACGACGAGGTTTTCGGCGTCGGTGGTGACGTTGCGGCTGTAGGTGCCATAGGAGGAGTCGAATTTCAAGAGATGGGCAAGAGCGGCAGGATCGGAGAGGTCGTTGATGGCGACGATTTCGAGATCATGACGTTCGAAGGCGATTTTGAAGGCGCTGCGACCAATTCTACCAAAGCCATTAATTGCGATTTTTACCATTTTACCTCCTAAATATATTTATGTTTATTGTAGCATAACCGCTTTTTTAAGGCAACAAAAAATCCCCCTCTCGGGGGATTTTGTTAGGCGCGAGCAAAGTGTGCAAAAGCACGGTTGGCCTCGGCCATGCGGTGACAATCTTCCTTTTTCTTGAAGGCGGCACCGGTTTCGTTGTAGGCGTCGACAATTTCAGCCTCGAGACGTTTGGCATATGGCATGCCAGAGCGAGCGCGGGCGGATTGGACGAGCCAGCTGAAAGCGAAGTGAGCTTGGCGATGGCCGGAAATCGGGAACGGGATTTGGTAGTTTGCACCACCGACGCGGCGAGATTTGACCTCGAAATCTGGAGAGACGTTGGCGATGGCTTTTTCGAGCACAGCGACAGGGTCTTCGGATTTGAGTTTCTTGGCGGCGCCTTCGATGGCGGCGTAAACTGCACGTTCGGCAACTTGTTTTTTGCCGTCGAGCATGGATTTGTTAATCAGACGTTGGACGAGGACGGATTGGTATTTTCGGTCTGGACTAACTTTGCGTTCGAGAGATTTAGTAGTTTTGCGTGGCATGATTATTTACCCTCCTTCTTTGCACCGTATTTGGAGCGGCCTTGTTTGCGACCGTTGACGCCTTGGAGATCGAGAGTGCCGCGAACGATGTGGTAGCGGACACCTGGAAGATCTGGGACACGACCACCGCGGACGAGCACGACGGCGTGTTCTTGGAGGTTGTGACCCTCGCCGCCGATGTAGGCCCAAACTTCTTGGCCGTTAGTGAGACGGACACGCGCAACTTTACGAAGAGCGGAGTTTGGTTTTTTCGGGGTTTTGGTGGTTACTTTGATGCAGACGCCGCGTTTCAAAGGAGCGGGTTGGTCGTAGTAACGGGTTTTCAAAGTGTTGACGATTGAACCAAGAGCTGGTGCTTTGGATTTTTTCGCAGCTTTTTTGCGGGGCTTGCGAATCAACTGGTTGATAGTTGGCACAGTTAAAATTCCTTTTATTGACTTCTATTTATGATTTTCTCGGCTTTTTTACAGCAATAAAAACCGAGGTGAAACTCTTTATGCAGATTATACATGAATTCTATGGAAAAAGCAAGAATTTTATGCCTCCGCCATATTATTCTATTCTCCCTACTTATCTAGCTACACAGCGAGCTGAGAACCCGTAGCCCTTGACGAAGCCGTGCTGGTGGTTCAAGAACGATGGGCTGAAGTACAAGTAGTACGCGAACGTAGCGTCGTAGACTCTACTCTCCCAGTAGCGCCCGTAGCTACCACTGACGTCCAGATTACCATAGCTGTAGTCGTAGAAGCCCCCGCGGACGAAATAACAGAGGTAAAACATAAGTAGTATTGACTTTTTTGACTATCTGTGGTATAATGAGGGGTATAAGGTCTTTGGAAGACAAGGCCGAGTCTTTTGAGTCGGTGGTTTTATTCTTATTTTGTGTTGAGCTTGACGAGGTGGTCAAGGGTTTTGTCGATGGTGAGGCGGTTTTTGATGTCCATTTTTATGCGAGGGTCTTTGAGGTTTTTGAGGGCCTCGGGGGATTTTTGGTAGACATCGCGGAGTTCGGCAATTTTGGCGTCGACTTCGGCGTCGTCGACGACGATGTTTTCGGTTTGGGCGAGGATTTGGAGGATGAGAGAAGCTTTGACGCGTTGCTCGGCGAGTTTTTTCGCCTCTTTTTCCCAATCTGCGAATTTTTCGCCGGTGGATTCGATGTATTCTTTTAGTTCTTGGCCGCGAGCGCGAGCGTTGCGGGTGAAATCGTCGGTGATGAGGCGGAGTTGGTCGTTGATGAGGATTTCTGGGGCGCTGACTTTTGACTTCTCAACAAGCTCGTTGACGAGGTCGTCTTTGAATTTGTTGAGGGATTTGACGGAATTTTGGGCCTCGATGTTTTTCTTAATGTCAGCTTTCATGTCAGCGATGGTTTTGAAGGGACCGCATTTTTTGGCGAGAGCGTCGTCGAGTTCGGGCTTTTTGATTTCGTTAACTTGTTTGACGAGGACTTCAAAAACGGTTTTTTGGCCGGCGAGGTCTTTGGCGGGATAATCTGCGGGGAAGGTGAGCTCGAGGTCGAATTTGTCACCGGAAGCGTGGCCGACGATTCCCTCCTCGAAACCAGGGATGAATTGCTTTGAGCCAAGAGTGAGATGGTGGTCCTTGGCAGAGCCGCCAGCGAAAGCTTTGCCGTCTTTTTTGCCGATGAAATCGATGATGACTTCGTCGCCGAGGGCGGCTGGTTTTTTCGCGACTTTTTTCTCGGCGTAGGCGTTTCGGATGTTTTCGAGGATTTCGTTGACGTCTTTTTCAGAGGCGGAAGATTTTTCTTGTTTGGCCTTGAGGGATTTGTAGTTGCCGAGCTTGACTTCGGGCAAGATGTCGGCAGTGGCGGTGTATTCGGCGGTTTCTCCTGGGACGAATTTAGTGACGTTTACGTCGGGGATGACGAGAGGAGATTTCGAGGCGTCAGAGAAGGCCTTCGGCACTGTGGTGCGGACGGCGATATCGAGGGCGAGAGAGGAAAGCTCGTTGGGGTTAACGGCTTTCTCGGCGATTTCTAGAGGGGCTTTGCCTTTGCGGAAACCTTCGACCTTGACGTCTTTGACAAGACGGGCGAGGGCTTTTTTGGTGGCGTCGGCGAGATCGGATTTGTCGAGGGTGACTTTGATTTCGATTTTGGTGTCGGATAATTTTTTTACAGTACTCTTCATGAGAGTATTATATCATAATAGAGGTGTTGACGGTAGTGCGGAAATGGTGGGAGGTGGTGCGTGGGTCGGCACCGAGTTTGATGTCAGGGGCGAGGATATGGTTGGGGTCGAAAGTGTCTTTGATGGACTTGAAGAATTTTTTCTCGGCGGGGTCGAGGTCTCGGTTGGTGATAAGGGCTTTCAGGCGGCCTTCGGGGCTGCCGCCAGCAAGAGAGCCATAGTGCATTTTTAATAGAGTGTTGAAATCGCGCAAAAATTCCACGACAAAACGGCGACCGCTGTCGGTGCTGATTTTGATGTCGGGGCGGACGGAGTAGATGCTGGTGGCGTAGGAGCCATAGAGCGGGAGCGGGGTTTTGAACTTTTCTTCGAGATAGTGGAGGTCGTAGACGAAATTTTGGAGTTCGTCGGCGGGGACGTAGATGTTGCTGATGATTGGAGCGCGCTCGCCGTCGGTATCGTCGTTGAGATAGCTGGCGAGGGCGTTGAAAATATCGCGGAAGTTGGCAGGGTTTTTCGGGTTTTCGGTGACGGCGTGGGCGGATTTTGGCAGAAATTCGAGACATTTTTCGACTTTTTTCTGGCTGAGGCGACCGTTGTCGCTGAAAGAGGCGTAGACAAGAAAACCGTCGGGGAGGTTGCGGGTCAGAGGAGAAGGCTTTTTCCCGAATTCTTCAGCGGCCTTGATGATGTTGGAATCATAGAAATCGAGTTCGAGAGGGTTGAGTTTTTTGGCGAAATAGAGAAAATCGTTGGCGGTGCGGAAGGAACTGAAGGTGGCAAGGAGATGGTGGGGAGTCGGTGGGATGATTTCGACGCGAAGGATGACCTCGGTGATGACGCCGAGGGTGCTTTGGGAGCCAAAGAAGATGGGGAGAAGATCGAAAATTTTGCCGTTGTTGCGGCTGCAGTGGATGATGGAGGGATAGCCGGAGAAATCGCGGCGGTCGCGGAGGTTTTCGAGAATGTCGGGGTTGTCGGCGATGAGGCGGGTGATGTCGCGATAGATGGAGCCTTCGATGTTGTTGGTGGATTTTTTCTTAGTGAGGGAGTATTTGTTTAGGCGAGAAGTTTGGAGGCAGTCGCCGCTGGGGAGAACGACTTCGATGCGGTCGATAAAGTTCATGATGCCGCCGAAACGAGAGGCAAAAGAATCGGTAGCGGAGTTGGCGATGAGGGCGCCGATGGTTTCGCGGGGGTCGGCGTTAACTGGGAGCATGAGACCATGAGCGGCGAGGGCGGAGTTTAGCTGGCCAATTGTGACGCCGGATTGAACATGGACAAGGCGATCGTGGGCGTCGATCTCTTTGATTTTGTTGAGCTTTTCGGTGGAGATGACGAGACCGGTAGTGAGGTCACCGCCGGTGGTGTCGAGACCACTGCCGCGGACAGCGATGGGGAGTTTGTAGTCTTTTTGGGCAAGTTGGTTGATGAAACGGAGAAGACGACGAATGTCCTCGGTGTCTTCAGGGATAGCAACGAAGCGAGGTTTGATTTTGAGAACGGAGCGATCGATGGAATAGGCGTCGAGAATCGAATCCTTATCAAAAACATTGCCGGAAATATGGCGATTGAGATAAATAGCTACTTTATTCACGAATCCCACCTATAAACATAAGTTTATTGTATCATAAACCAAAATTTTTTAGCAAGGTTTTTTGGATTTCGGCAGGCGAGGGCGAGGCGTCGATGGTTTTGATGTTGAAGTCTTTGGCGATTTTCAAATAGGCATTGTCGACTTTGTGTTGGAAGTCGAGAGATTTCGATTCGAAAGTGTCTTTTTTCGAGTTGTCGTCGCGACCGATTTGACGGGAAAGGCGAGTTTTGTCGTCGAGAGTGAGGATGACAGCGTGGGAAGGAGAGACGTATTCGGCGGGCATGAGTTGTTTGGTGAGGCGGATGATTTTCGAACGAGAAACACCTTGGCCGTAACCTTGGTAGGCGAGAGTTGACCACCAGTTGCGAGCGGAAATTACGACACCACCATCTTTCAGGAGTGGTTCGGCGAGTTTTTTCCAAAGTTCGAGACGGGCGGCGGTGAAAAGAAGGACATGAGTGAGCGGTTCGAGATTATAGGCTTTGTCTTTGATGATATTGCGGAGATCGTGGGCGGCTTTCAACTCTCCGTCGGGCTCGTGCATGGTGATGACTTTTTTGCCTTGTTGTTTGAAAAAGTCAGCAAGCATTTCGACTTGGGTGGATTTGCCGGTGGCATCTTGGCCTTCGATATCGATATACATTATTTTTCTCCTTGGCGGGTTTGGTGCTTTTTGAAACAGGCGGGGCAAAGAGCGCGATATTCGATTTTGGTTTTGCCGTTGTCGATGAGGATGTCGGGGCCGTCGAGGACGAGTTTGCCGTTTTTGAAGCGGCAATGCGTCCACTGCTTCATCCACCTGCTTTTCCTGTTCAGCGTCAGTGAAATA
>CAYZRN010000014.1:0-8124 GCA_964480855.1 uncultured Candidatus Saccharibacteria bacterium
CGACCTTTTGGTTATGAGCCAAACGAGCTACCAGGCTGCTCTACCCCGCGACGTGGCTCTATTATACATCATTACGGGATAAAAAGCAATAGGGTTAGTTATCGAAGTCACTTTCGTTACAAGTGCTAGGTGAGCCATCGGCGGCAGACCAGCAGTTGTAGGTGACCCAGAACTTTTTCGAGAGTGATTCCCCGTCGCTGCCGGCGCCAAGTTGCATGGCGTATTCGGGGAACGGGAAGTTGATGTCATAAAACTCAACGCGACCTTCAACGCGGCGATAGATATCGTTGGCGCGGCCGGTGGAGTCGATGGCGATTTGGATGTTGTCGAAATAATAGACCTGAGTGCCGTCGTCGCTTAACATTTCGACTTTGAAGTCGGTGTTTGGTTGGGAGTATGGTAGGGAGAGGACGAGGAGGAAGGTGCCGGTGCGGGTGCTGCGGGCGCCGCCGACTGGGTCGGGTAGTTCGATTTCGACGGAGCAGGCGAATTCTGAGGAGCCAGCGTCGCGACAGTTGATGGCGTAGCCGTGGTTGGTGACAGTGGCGTCGTGGTTGTTGGAATCGATGAGTTTTTGTTTGTTGAGGCTGGTGACGGAAGAGCCGGCAACGTCAGAGGGGACGAGCCAGAGCGTGCCACGGTTGGTGGCTTCGCCGACGGAATTGTTGAATTGGGTGAGGCTGAAAGTTTCGGCGGTTTGGTAGAGTTGGGCGACGATGGTGGGCGGAGTGGCGGCGGAAGAATCGTTGAGGGAGTTGAAACGGATGTTGCCGTAGCCGTCGACGTTGTTGAAATTATATTCGGTGCCGTTGGTGATGGAGAACCAGCTGATACGGATTTTTTTGATGTTGGCGGCGTCGATAGTGGGTTTTAGGGGGATGACTTTGATGGAGTTGGTGGAGCTGAGGGTGGAGCGGTAGTCGGATGGGGTGGTGTTGAGTTTGACGCAGGTGTAAGCCTGGGTGACGTTGGAGTTTGTAGTGGATTCTTCTTGGACGAGGACCTCGCGCTCGGTGCCGGTGAGGGCGGCGGATTCGCCGTTGCGATTGAGAATGTTGGCGACAGAGTCGCAGTAGTCAGGGTGGGAAGCGTCGTAGTTGATGTAGTAGAGTTTTTCTTCGCAGGAGATGTTGTTGTCGCCGTTCGGGGCGGATTCGGTTAAAGTGGCGTTTTCGTTGAGACAGGTATAGTATTGGCTGAGCGCGGATTTGGCGTCCTCGATGCCGGCGAGGGCGGAATCGTAGGCGCTTTGGGAAAGGCTGTTTTCGGTGCTTTTTTTGACTTCGTTGAGGATGAGGTGGATAAAACCGATGGTGATGATGGCGAAGAGGAGCGAGGTGACGACGATGATGTAGATTGAGGCAACTCCACGTTTGGTTTGGTATTTTGTGGGCATGTTATTCTCCTGTGGCGCGCATGGCGAAGTTAAATTTGTTGACGGCGCAGTAATCGAATTCGAGGAAGTTGTGGCTGGTGGGGTCGCAATAGTCTCCGGTCGAGAGGATGTTGATACCGCCGGAAATAGTGGCGAGAATCATTGAGGCGGAGTAGAAAAGGCGTTTCGAAGTGGAATCTTGGGTGGGTGGGAAGACGGTCAAATCATAGAGGGCGAGGCTGCCGGTGGAGGTGATGAGCTCGGTCGGAGGGGCGGAGAGATTATATTCCGAACCGAAGATGTTTTCGGAAATATCAAATTCGTTGGAGTTCGTGAGGCTATAGGTTTTGTCGTCGTTGTTGAGATCGACGAGATGAGTCATGCAGACCATGCGGGAAGGGTCGTCGATTTTCAAGAGGCGAAAATCGCTGATGGTGGAAGTTTCGCCGGCGTAAGAATAGGTGAGCGTGGCGCTCGGGATGGGGTTGCCGTCAAGGAGATGATAGTCGTCGCGGTTGAGGGCATAGCCGGTATTCCAGATGTAGGAATCTTTGCCGGTGCAGAAAGCGCCGAAAATGGGGGCCTCGGTGGAGGTGGTGTCGTTAATGTAGATGGCGGCTTTGGATTTTTGGAAGGTGAAGAGGTAGGCGTGGTCGGCGTTGCAGGCAGAACGAGCGTCTTCTTGGGCGTAATATTCGCAGAAATTGGCGAAGGTAACTGAGGGGGCTTTGGAAATCGAGGAAGTGAAGTCGCTGATGAGATCGAGGCCGAGAGAGTTGACGGATTTCATGGCGGTGCCTTTGCGATAGCTAGAGACGATGTCGGTGGTGACGAGGGCGATGGTGATGAGAAGAATGGAGATGAAGGCGATGGCGATGGAAATTTCGATGAGGGTGAAGCCTTTTAGTTTTTTCATAGAGCACTCCTTCCGGAAAGATTATAGGTGGTGGTAGCACAAGTTTCTTGGCTGGAAGCGTCAGTAACTTCGTTGAGCTGGATAACTTGGTTGCCGCTACGGATGGCGAAAACGTTCCAGCATTTGTGGTTACCGCCCGGATAGTCGAAGTGGAAGTTGCGGACCGAGCCGTCGTCGCGCCTTTGGATGACGTCGACGGAGGTACCGGATTGAATGTATGAGCCGCTAGTGAAGGCCCAAACAGAATAGAAATAGGAGTTTCCTCTATCCATGAGCGAGGCTTTGATGGTGACGTTCTCTGGACAGTTGCCGCTGCCGGATGTGCCGTTGTAGGCGACACAATCGGAACCGTGGGAAGTGAAATCGTATTCGAGTTTGGCGACTTCGACACCAGAGCTGTTGGTTTTGGACTTTGAGGAATAATAGAGTGGTGTGCTCCAGAGAGCGCTGCCGTCGGATTTGACGCCGTAGACCCAAGAATCGAGGTCCCTTGGCGTATCGCCCCAGTTGAGGAGAACTGTAAAGTCGGCGTTGTTGACTATTTTCCAATAGGCGTAGACGCATCTGGTGTATTCGCTGGTGCCACAAGTGTCGGTGTCTCTCACTTCGACCGAATCACCAACAGTATAGACGTGGTCGCCGGCGCTGGGGCTGTTGGTGAGAGTCCAACCTTGGAGCGCATAGCCGGTGAGGGCGGGAATGGTGGAGGAGATAGGGACGGAGGTCTCGGTGCTAGAGGTAACGCAATTGACAGAAGGCATGTTGGTGACAGTGCCGGCAGGAGGATTGGGGAGATATTTGATGCAATATTCGTTGTTTTCGCCCCAAACAGCGTAGAGAGTGATGGAGCCGGTGAGGTTGATTTGGCCGGGGCTGAAGGTACCGGTGGAAGGTTGGTAAGTATAGGCTGCGCTGCCACCCGCAGAAGTTGACCAGCCGCGGAAAATATAGCCGGGGCGACTGGGGACGACGTTGGGGATGGTGTAGGTGATTTGGGACTCGGTGTAGCTGGTGTCAGAGAAATCTGGAGGTAAGTTGGTGACGCCGGAGCCGTTTGGCTCGTAGTGGACAGCGAAATTGTAACGACGATTCAGGGATGGGGAGTTGATGGCGTCGGGGTTGTGGAGGCGGATGGTGGTGGAGAGATTGGTTGCGGTACTGTTCCCTGGCGTGTTCCAACAAGTGTGGATGTAGAAATCGAAATATTCGACGCTTGTGGCGACATCTTCTCCTTCTTCGAGGTGGTGGTCACGGACGGCGACGACCCAGATTCCTTCTACTTGTGAGATGGTTTCGATAGAGAGATCGTCATAGAGAGATTCGCTGTCGGCACCGTAGAGGATTCTAGGGTTGACTGGAGTTTCGGTGAAGATTGGGTTCGTGGCGGAGGCGATGACGACATCATCGGGCGAAGCAGATTCTTCAATTTTGCGAGAGTTGAGCACGAAAGCGTTTTGGGTGAAGAGGCTGTCGTGGTTATCTGGATTTTGTTCGTAGGCCTTGGAGCAGTCGGTAATGTCGGCGGTAAAGTCAGCCGTGTCGGGATCTTGGGAGAGGTTGATGATTTTTTGCCAAGTGGCTTTGAAGGCGTCGACGTTTTTGCCGGAGGCGTAAGAATCGTGGATGAAACGCAAAGATTCGGCTTGGGCGTCGATTTCGGTGCGAGCCATGGTGGTTTCGAGGGCGGCTTGGGTGTTGTTTAAACCGTGGTTCATGATGCCGACAGCGGAGAGAGCGGCGATGGAAAAAATTGTGACAGCGATGAGAACTTCGATTAGGGTGTCGCCTCTTTTTATTCTTCGCATCGATACCCCTCTTCGCCTTCTGAGCTATCAAGAATGGTTTTGACGGCGGATGAGTTATGACCGTTGGCGATGACGCGAATATTGCGACGGTAATTGCCGGCCGCCCAACGGTCCTCGGAGTCGAGACAAAAGTCGAGATCTTGGGCCTTGAAAATGCGGTCGTCACGTTCCAAGTTGATAGCATCGTCTTCTAGAGTGTGGCTGACGCCGGAGAAAACTGGTAGGTAGTTGGTTAGGAGGTCGCTAGCACTCATTTCGGCGATTTTTTGCTGGACTGGAATGACGACTGGAGAAGTGTAGGAGAAAATGTCACCGGAAAGTGGAGAACGGATGATGAGAAGAGATTTTTTCAAAGTTCCGCCGGTTTGGTCTTCTATGGTTGAGCCCCAATCGGGGAGATAGGTGAACTCGTTGATGGTGGCGCCCTCAACAAAAACGTCTGCGTTGGCATAGTAGAGGGCTTTGAGAGGAGAAGTGTTGCCGAGATCACCGACTTCGTTCAAAGGAATAGTGTTACCAATGACAGTGTAGATGTGGATTCTTGAGGGCTCGGCGTCATCCTCGCCAAAAGTAATAAGTTTGCCATAAATTGCTAATTCGCTACGGCCACCATAGTCAGCGACGGAATTTTGGGTGTAAAAAACTTGAGAATAAAGACCTTTGAGAAAATCGGCAAAAGATTCGGAGGCGTTATTGTAGCGTTGTTTTGCGATGCTGCGGCTGGTACCAGAAATAATACCAACGACCAAAAGCCCAGAAAGAGCCAAGAAGAGAGCAACTTCGAGAAGCGTAAAGCCTTTTTTATGATTCATTTTCTTCTCCCGATTCGATTAGTTCGCCTTCCGTGGGCTCTGGTTCTTCCGTTTCAGGCTCGGAACTATCTTCTGGGTCGGTAATTTCTCCAGACGCAAGTCCGCAGGCAATGTTGTATTGTTCAGTGTAGAATGCTTCGTCGTCTAGGCCGGATGATGTGCGAGAAATTAGGAGGCGGTATTCATAGAGTTCGCAAGTTTGGGCCTCGGTTAGAGATTCGTTTTTGAGTATGCTGAAATAATCTAGTGCTTCGACGATATAGCCAGTTTCTGTAAGGAGGAAAAGTTTGTAGAGTTTTAGAGATTGGCGTTCTTCGCCGGCGGGGATTAAGTTGATTCTGGCGTCGATTTGTTCTATAACGCCGTCGATATGTTCCGAATCGACAGAAGAAGATTCGACGATGTTGAGTAGCTCGGCGCGAAGTTCTGGAATGGAAAGTTTGGACGTGGCGTTTTGGCTGGTCATGTTGACGAAATATTGGTAGGAAAAATAGCCAGCACAGACGAGCGAAATGACGAGCAAAAAACTGAGGACGCAAATTACGCGGCGATGGCTGGACTGGGCTTGTTTCAATTTAGAGACAGAAAGGCGAATTGTGGTGCGGAATTGGGGTTTTGGTTTTTCGATGACTTTGGGTTTCGGGGCGACGGGAACAATTTTCGGCTTTTCTTCTTCGACTTTTTTGGCACGAAGGAACCAGCGGAGGAGTGGGTTTTTGGTGACTTTAACGAAAAAATTATTGTTCCCAGAATGAGACTTTGAATTTTTGACATCATCGCTGCGAAAAATTGGGGGATCCTTCTGTTCACCTTCCATACTACTTATGATTATATATGATTGTCACAAAAAAATAAAGCTTTAGGTTCCTAACAAAAATGAAAGCCATTGGGACAAATTGCTTTTCGTCGGAGGAGTAGATTGATGAGTATTTTGGTGTTTATTTTTAGCGTAGTCGGAATTTGAAGGGAGATAAACCATCGTCTCGCCAGCGAGTTTTTTGTTCATCTTCGAACGGAGAGAAAGTTCTTGGTATTCCGCGGAAGAATAATATTGGTTTTCTAGTTTTAGGTTTTCGACTTCGAGTTCGAGGATAGTGAGTTCATATTGTTTTTTGGCGAGATTTTCGGCAAGCATCCAATTTCTGGCCATTGAATTGATGGCGGCATAAGTCCAGATTAGGCAAAAAAAGATAGCAAGAGAAAGAACGACATTATCAAAGCTAAGCCATTTGTGTTTCAAAAAATAAAAGAAACGGCGGAGCTTGGTCCTGAGTTTTTCCATAAGAATATTATAACAGATTTTGCTTTTGCTTGCGTTTTAGTTTCTGGTTGAGTATCTTTACTTTATTATGAAGAGAGCTCTAGAGGTAATTGCATCAATTATAATTTGTGTACAATATTTTATTTTGCCTAGTATGCCGGTGGCCGCATCTGGGTGTAAAGATTTGAAGGTGATTTTTGCGGATGGTTCAGGTGCGCAAATTGACGGAACGGATAATAATTTTTTGGATTTCAAAAATGCAGTTAGTGCGGCCCTTGGCAGAACAAATCTGACGTATGATTTTTATGAACTAGGTTCAGAAACGCATAACGGATATAGGTATCCGGCAACTGGGATTGGAACAGAAAGTCTCAGGACATTGTTGACGACCGTGGGAGCTTATTTTTCTGCTGGGGAGTCATATTCCTACGGCGAAAGCGTAGCGCAAGGAATGGGTGAACTCTATAGTTATATCAATGAAGTTTCCGAAACTTGTGCTCAAACCAAATTTATATTGAGTGGTTTTTCTCAAGGTGCTGGAGTAATTTCTGAATCTTTGCCAGTTATCGACAGTGAAAAAGTTGTTTATGTGGCTACTTTTGGCGATGCAAAACTCTATTTGCCAGAAGGTCAAGGGTTGTTCCCTGACGCATGCCGCGGAAAAAATTTGTCTCCTTATCGTGAATATGTGC
This sequence comes from uncultured Candidatus Saccharibacteria bacterium, assembly GCA_964480855.1. Classification (GTDB taxonomy): domain Bacteria; phylum Patescibacteriota; class Saccharimonadia; order Saccharimonadales; family Saccharimonadaceae; genus Nanosyncoccus. Next base: position 6,862 of record CAYZRN010000014.1, read on the forward strand.
CAGATTGCAGGACGTACCAAGGAATTTTGCAAGGGCTGAAACCTTATCAGCCAGACAATTTTGATGGCAAGCTGGGGGTTTGGTGCAATCATCATGATATCATTTGTACTTCGTATATTAACTGGGTAGATTTGGATGAGTGTATGGACCCGCATGGTTCGTATGGTAATTCGTTTAATGCTGACCATGTCTATGAAATGGCAGCGGAAACAATTTATGAAAAAGTTTTGGCGGCGTTTGGTGGCGGAAATAGCGAAGACCCAGAAGAAGAAATTCCTGTAAGGCAAAATGTGGCGTTTTTGATTGACGCGACACATTCGATGCATCCGCTGATTGAGAGTTATAAAAACGAAGCAGCTAGACTGGCAAATGTTGTGTTCGAAAACGGCGGGGCAGTGGCACTTTATACTTATCGCGATTTACAAGATTCGGCAAATGCATGGCTGTTGTGTAGTCTTGAGACTTGCACACAAAGCGTTTTTCAGGCGAAGCTGAACACGATTTCGGTTGGCGGTGGTGGCGATCGTCCAGAATCTTTGTTGCCGGCAGCAATGAGGGCGATGACCGAATTACATTGGGAACACGGAGCGACAAAGTCGATTGTGGTTTTGACTGATGCTGGCTATCATGATCCAGAAGTTCATGATGGCGAAACAATCACTTTGCAAACCGTAGTAGAAAAAAGTTTGGAAATTGATCCGATTAATTTTTATACCATTACCCCACCTGGGTCAGTGCAAGATTTTTATAGAGATTTGACCGAAGCAACTAACGGAAAAAGTTTTTCTTCGACGAACGAACTGGATTTCTCGACCGAATTCATCACGAATAGACCGGATGTGAAGTTGGTACGGGAAGAATATGTGGGCGGAGTGAACCAGGAGTTTTTCTTTGATGCTTCTGGAACCGTAGCTAGCGCGGACATAGCGCAATATGATTGGGATTTAGATTTTGATGGAGTTTTCGAAACGAGTACCGCAGTGCCATATGTTTCTGGAATTTATACTGGCCCAACTACTGGATATATGCGTGTTAAAGCGACTGACGAAAATGGCTTGTATGGGACGATGTCAGCGAAAGTCACAGTTTTGAGCACAAATAGTCTGCCAACTTTGGAAATTTTGAATTATGCTAAGTCTGGAGAAGACAAGCTGAAAATAGAATTTCAGACAAAGGCGTTTCGGACGATGGGGGTGCTTAATGATGCGATTATCGGCGTGTCGGATGGTGAAGAAATTACAAGTTCTGAGGTGGATTTCGGGA
>CAYZRN010000015.1:0-8066 GCA_964480855.1 uncultured Candidatus Saccharibacteria bacterium
CTGATATAGAGAGTTTTCATTAGTTTAATCCTCTTTTAGCGCGACGTTTACTTGCGGCGGGGTCGCGACGGGGGAGTAATTTGGCATCCTCGGGGTTTTCGAGGAGCTTTTCGATAATCCATTCGAGATATTGACTGCCTTTGAAAATGAGGGTTTCGCGGCCATGGGAATTTTTTTCGATATATTCGAGAGCCTTTTTCGGGTCGAGAGTGGTTTTCGGCGAGATGCCGAGCTCTTTGAGTCGAGGGGCAGTGTATTTTTTTGTGCGAGGACCGACGAGGATGACTTCTTCGGCCTCAACTTCGGCAATGAGGTCAGCAAGAGAACGATGTTCTTCGGCTTCGATAGAGCCGGCTTCGACGATGTCGCCAATGATGAGCCATTTGTGGCTGGCATGGAGGCTTTTGGCCATGTTGAGAATGGACTTCATGGAGGAGAGATGGGCGTTGTAGCTGCTGTCGATGATTTCGAGACCGTTTTTCCCTTTCAGGAAAGTACTACGGCCAGGAGCGATTTTTAGGTTGGAGAAATCGGTTTTTAGGTCGATTTTTAGATATTCGCAGAGAGATTTGAGCATGAGGAGTTGGATGGAAAGTTCGCGCGGCTCGGGTTGGTTGAAGTGAAAAGTGGTGGCGCCGGCGGAAAAATCGGTGGAGTTGGGGTAGATGAGGTATTTTTTCATGTCGGATTTTTTGAATTCGACAACTTTGACATCGAGGTTTTTGGTGGCTTCGACCATCATCGGTTCGTCAGCATCGATGTAGACGATTTTTTGGGTGTTTTTGGCGAGGGAGGCGAACTCGGAGGTGATGGCGTCTTCGACGGTTTCGAATTTGCCGGCTTTGACGGCGTCATCGAAGTGACAGACATGAGAGCGACCGAGGGAAACCCAGATTGTCAGCTCTGGTTTGAGCCACTCGGCTAGTTTGCGGGCGCCATCGGGGCGATCGCCGTCGATTTCGACAACATAGAACTTTTCTTTGTGGGTGTAGAAGAGGCCACGAATAGGGGCGGCGAGGACAAGATAGATCCAGAGCAGACGGCAGCTTTTGATGCCTTTTAGACCGAGTACATCGAAAGGAACTCCGAAAGGAGAATTGGCGTCATGGGAATAGTGGGCTATGTAACCGAGTTCGAACTCGACGATGTTGAGCATGGTGGTTTTACCGACAGAACCGGTGATAGCGATGACGCGAGGTTGCCAGCGTTTCAGGGAGAAATTCGCAAAGAAGCGGAAATAATCGGCCATGAAAGAATAGAGGCGTTTCTCTAAGCGTGAAAAAAAATTCATGAATCAAGTATAGCATAAAAATATGGTATAATGAGAAATATGAGAATTGCGATTGTTTCCGCGGTTTATTATCCGATGACAAACGGAGTAGCGGTATTCGCTCATAATCTTGCACTAGGATTAGCGAAAAATGGGCATGAAGTTATAGTGATTTGCCCCAGTTTTACGGGGCGCAGGCATCTTGAGAAGCAAGATGGTGTTTTTGTGCACTATGTTGGCGCGATTAGGATGCCGGTTTATCCCGATCAGATTAACAAAGTTCCCGAAAAACGGCGTTTTTTTGGGCGAGAGCTGCCTCAATTTTTTTATCGGAAGGGTATTTGGGTTTCGCCGGCGCCGTTTGCTGAGGTGAATAAAATCCTGAAAAAGTTTCGTCCGGACGTGATTCACTCGCAGACCTGTGACCCGATTGGGCTTTCGGCGTCGCTTTTCGCCAAGGAGCACAATGTTCCGCTAGTGACGACAGGGCACAATTATCCGGACCAGATAACCGGTCAGCTGAAAGGTATTAAGCCCATCAAGAAGATACTTGACGCGGCTCTAGTATCATATCTAGCGAGCTATCGGACACATTCTGACTATACAACGATGCCAACAGAGATTGCGATTGAGGATTTGATGAAAAACAAGCGGAGAAAAATCAAAATTCCGGTCGAGGCACTATCGAACGGGGTGGATTTGACGGCTTTTACGCCCGGGAAGGCGAATTTGAGGATTTATAATAAATATCATTTGCCGACCGATCAGCCGATTGTGCTTTATGTGGGGCGAGTTGACCCTGCGAAGTCGATTGGGCGTGTGATAGAGGCGTTTACGCAGGTTTTGGAGAAAGTACCAAAGGCGAAATTGGTGATTGTTGGAGATGGGGTGGACCTTGGACACCTGAAGACCTTGGTAAAATATTATCAAATCGAGAAATCGGTGCAGTTTTTGGGGAAGATCATGATGCCAGAGCTGGCAGAGATTTATAAGGTTGGCTCGGTGTTTGTGACGGCGAGCGAAACTGAGACTCAGGGAGTGGTTTTGATTGAAGCGGCGGCGACGGGGTTGCCGATTGTGGCGGTTGACAAGGGTGCCGTGAAAGAGATTTGTCATGATGGCGAAAACGGCGTACTCTGTCAAGCCGGGGGAGATATTGACGGGATCGCAGCAGGAATTGTGAAAATTTTGACAGATGATGATTTGAGGCGAGAATACGGAAAACAGAGTTTGGAGTTATCGAAAAAACATGACCTTTCGCATACGGTGAAGAGGTTTGAAGAGATTTATTTTGAGACGATGGAACGAAAGTTCGAGGAAGACTAGAGGTTTTTCAGGGCTTTTTTGATGGCGGGACGGTCAAAACCAACGATGCGTTCGCCGTTGATTTCTGTGACAGGGACGGCAGTGATGCCGGCGATTCCCTCGGCGCTAACTTCTTCGTATTTGACGCCCAAATCGTCGAGCCACTCCATGAGAGCATGACAATAGGGGCAGGTTGTGGTGGTGTAGACTTTAATCATGTGATTATTATAACAAATCTAGAAAAGCTTTGATATCTTTGAGGGTTTTGCGGTTGTCTGGTTCGGGACAGAGAGAAGGATTGTCGAGAAAATCGAGTGATTGCATGTGGGTGTAGACGGTCGGGATGAGAGATTTGAGGAGCTTTTCGTCGGCGTCGTTGAAGGTGTAGACTTTGTCGTGGACCTCGTTGTCTTTGTCTGGGGTGACGAAGAGGATGTGGGCGGTGGTGACGCGATATTTTTTGAAGGTGGGAGAAAGGTTGAGGAGGAGTTTATAGAAATTGAGCTGGAGGGCGTATTTGAAAAGGACGTCGGAAGACCCGCCCCATTTTTCCTTTTTATAGCTACCGGTTTTGAAATCGAAAATTTCGATGGTTTTTTGGTCTTCGTCGATTCTCAAATGGTCTATTTTGCCTGTGAGCGGCACTCCTGAGAAAGAGAGTCTTTCTCGAGAGAGATCGACTTCGGCGCGCGTGAAGGGAGCGCGTAAGTTTGTTCCGAAAGTTTGGAGGGCGATTTCGAGGTTTTTCGGGCCTTTTTCGAGGATTTGGGTGAGAATTTCGGGGTCGATATCCTCTTTTTTGGCTTCATCGCGGAAAAATTCGAGAGCGGATTCGTCGGAGATTTTTTCTTTGGTGATTTTTTCGAAGGTGCGGTGGATGAGGTTACCAAAGGCGAGAGATTCAGTTTCGGGGTCGGGCGGGACGTGGAGGACGTGTCGGCGGAAAAACTCCTTGGGGCCGGCATGGACGATGTCGATGAAGCTGGTGAGGGAGGAGGCAGAAAGGCGGAAGTTTTGGACACGGGTAGCAAAGACGGATCGGATGTCGGGAGCGAGAGATTTGTAGGCATCGAGCCAAGAGATAGAAAGGTCGGTGCACTTTTTGGCGGCGTCGAGGTCGTCGTAGTGTTTTTGGACGATTTGCATGGATTTTTGTGGGATAAAAGGCGAGATGATGTCGTCGCCAGATTGGGATTCGTTGAGATATTCAAGACGAGCGGGAGATTTGCCGTCGAAATCGGTGAGGGAGTTGGAGATGAAGAGGTTAGTGCGGGCGCGGGTGATGGCGACGAAGAGAAGACGAATGCGTTCGCTGTCGGTGGTGCCGGTGTGGCGGATAGAGAGGAGATTTTTGGGTAGAGAGAGGAGGTTGTTGTTCCCTTTTCCCTTGCCCCAAGCGATGTGATCGGCGGCGATGAGAAAGACGTTTTCGAACTCGAGGCCTTTGGCTTTGTGGGCGGAGAGGATTTGGACAGAGTTTTTGGAATCTTGGTAGGGGCTGGAGTTGTTGAGAGGTTTGCCGGCGGCTTCATAATCATCGATGAGCTCGATGAGATTTTTGAGACGAGGAGAAGAAACTGATTTGAAATGGGACTTTAGGGCAGAGCGGAGGGTAGAAAGATTTTCATAGAGCGAGAAAAGTTCGAAGTCGGTAGAATTTTTGGAATAGAAATCGAGGAAGGGAGAGGAAAAGTCGTTGACTGGTGTGGTGCCGAGGAGGAAGTTGAAAAAGGTCTCGAGTGGAGTGTCGAAGGATTTGAGGGAGAGAGCGGCAAAAAACTCGGCGAGATTTTTGAGTTTTTGGTCGGGAGAGTTTTTGAGGCTCTCGAGACCGGATTTTTTGTCTTCGCGAGCGGCGGAAATAGCCTCGATGACAGAGAGGGGCGAGAGCTCCCAAAACGGGAAGGCGAGGATTTCGGGCAGAAAGCGAGAGGGACGTCTGCCCTCGGAGAGTTCGAAAATGAAACGAGCAAGGACGAGGAGGGTGTGGATTTTTGGATCCTCGAAGACGTTTTCGCGGCGGTCGTAGGAGATGTTGATGTTAGCTTTTTTTAGATAGGGTAGAAGTGGGGTGATGTATTTGTATTTCGGGGTGATGATGGCGATGTCTTTTTCTTTGGTGCCGGATTTGAGGAGAGAGGAGATTTTTTCTGCAAGCCAATAATATTCGGAGTCGCTCGAGATGAATTCGTGGCGTTCGATGGTGCCGGACTTATCGAAAAAGGCGGTGAGTTTTTTCTCGATGTTTGGTTCGGTTTTGGCGAAACTATCGGGGACTTGGGCGATGATTTGTTTGGAAAAATCGAGGATGTCTTGGGTGCTGCGGTAGTTGGTGGTGAGATTGATAACTTTGGCTTGGTAGTGATTTTTGAAATCGGCAAGGTTTGAGGCGGAGGCGCCTTGGAATTCATAGATGGCTTGGTCGTCGTCGCCGACTGCCATAACACAGGGGTTTTCGTAGTCGGTGAGAAGTTTGATGATTTCGAATTGGGAGGGGTTGGTATCCTGAAATTCGTCGAGCAAGATGAATTGGTAGCGTTCGGAAAGGGTGAGGCGGAAACCGGTGTCGGATTTGAGGGCCTTGATGGCTTCTTCAATCATGTCGTCGAAGTCGAAGAGACCGTTGTCTCGGAGGTGTTGGTCGTAGACGGACATGATGTTGGCGAGAGAGGCGAGTTTTTTGTTGGCGACGCGGTCTTTGAGGCGGTAGGTGTTTTTCTCGGTTTTTTCGAAATAGTTATCTTTCCATGCCGAGAGCGGAGTGATTTTTTGGAGGGCGTTGGCTTCGTCGAGGGCGGATTCGAGGTCAGTGGCGATGGAGTTGATGATGCGGTCGACATTTTTCAAGATTTTCGGTGTGTGCTGGAAGTTTTTGAGGATTTCGAAAATGGGAGAATAGACTTTCTCGAGGTTTTCTTCGAACTTCCGGGGGACGAGATTTTCGAGGAAAGGCGAGATTTGGTCGCTGAGGATTTGGCTATCATCGATGTTCAGGGAGGCGATGGCGGCGAGGTCGGTGGCAGAGAGGCGGGCGGATTTGGCGGAGCTGATGGTTTCGATGATATCTTCGATGCGGTCGCCCTTCAGGATGTCGGTGGCGGGGAGAGATTTTTGGATGTTGCGGACGATTTTGTAGGCGGTGACTTCATCGATGGGTGAATCGAGATTGCGATCGAAAGTTTCGGAGTAGTTTTTGTATTGGAAGAGGAGATCGGAGCCGAAAGCGTGGTAGGTGTGGATGTTGACTTTGCTGGCAGCGATGGCGCCAATCATGGAGGCGAGGCGCTCGCGCATGTTGGTACAACCGGATTCGGTGAAGGTGACGCAGAGGATGTTTTCAGGGGCGGCGTCGGTGTTTTCGAGGATGTAAGCTACCTTGGCAGAGAGGAGTTGGGTTTTGCCGGTGCCAGGGCCGGCGAGGACAAGCAAAGGGCCGTTCAAATATTCTGTGGCGGCTTGTTGAGCAGAGTTTAGATTCATGAGACTATTATACTACATTGACTTTTTCGGCAAAGTGTGATATAATGAGGGGATAGGGATATTTTTCTGGTCTCTAGAAGGGGGTGAAATGAGTGACCTACAAGTGTCCAAAATGTGGGAAGATATACCTTTCCGAACAGGCCATGTTGGCTTGTAGTTGCCATGGGGCAAAACGGATTTGTCCGCGTTGTGGCGGAGACGGAAAAATTTCGGCTTTTTTGGCTCCGCCGCAGACTTGCCCGGAATGCCACGGAAGCGGAAAGGTCCGCTAGTTCTTTTCTCCTTTGGGGGCCGACTGTGGTTGGCCCCCGTTTTTCTTGTGATAATTTTCGATGGCGGCGGCAAGGGCTTCGTGACCGAGGACGCTGCAGTGGAATTTGTGTTTTGGGAGGCCGCCGAGAAATTCGGCGATTTCGTCGGGGCCGATTTTGAGGGCTTCGTTCATGGTTTTGCCTTTGGCGAGCTCGGAGAGGGCCGAAGTGGAAGCGATGGCGCTGGCGCAACCGTAGGTTTTCCACTTTAAATCGACAATTTTCTCGGTTTTTTGGTCGATTTTGAGGAACATCTTCATTTGGTCGCCACAAATTGGGTTGCCGACAATACCTTCGGCGTCGTGAGGGTATTTCTTTTCGTCGCCCATGAGGAAGTTTTTTGGGTTCAAAAAGTGTTCTTTGACGAGGTCGGAATAGACGAAGGGGGTGTTTTCGCAAGAGTTTTGGGTCATTTTTGCTCCTTTGGTTTGATGGTGCTGATGGACTGGAGATTTTTGATGATGTCGGGCAATAAGTCCATGATTTTATCGATATCTTCTTTGGTGGTTTCGAGGTCGAGGGAGAAACGGATGCTGGAGTGGGCGATTTCGGCATCGTTTTTGGTGGCCATGATGACATGGGAGGGTTTGCCGTCGCCAGAGGCGCAGGCGGAGCCGGTCGAGACGATGATATTGCCCTTTAAGTCGAGGTAGAGCTGGATGGATTCGCCCTCGGCGGCGGCAAAAGAGACGTTGAGGATGTTGGCGAGAGAGTGATCGAGAGGGGTGTTGAGGGAGGAGAAAGGGATTTCTTTGAGGATTCTGGAGGCGAGATAGTTTCGGAACAAACTTACGCGCTCTTTATAGATTTTCCAGGGGTGAGTTTTGGTGATGAAATCGGCAGCGGCGCCAAAACCGGCGATTTGGACGGTTGGATAAGTGCCGGCGCGGAGGCCGTGTTCTTGGTGACCGCCGAGGATGAGAGGGGTGAGAGGGGAGCCTTTTTTGACAAAAAGGGCGCCGATGCCGACGGGACCGCCGATTTTGTGGGCGGAGAAGGTGGCGTAGTCGAGGCCAAGGGTTTTGACGTCGAGTTTTGTTTTGCCGACGGCTTGGGTGAGGTCGGAGTGGAAAAAAGAGTTTTTTGGCTTTTTCGCGGCGAGTTGTTTGATGGGCTCGATAGTGCCGAGTTCGTTGTTGGCGAACATGACGGAATAGAGGTCGGCGGGCGGGAGATTTTTTGGGCTCACGATTCCCTGTTCGTCGACGGGGAGAAGGAGGTGGGATTTGGCGTATTTTTTGGTTGGTTCGAGGACGGAGGGGTGTTCGACGGCGGAAGTGGCGATGGTTTTTTCGGCGAAGGTGTGGATGACGGTGTTGTTGGACTCGGAACCACCAGAGGTGAAAAGGATTTCCGCAGGGTCGGCGTTGATGAGATCAGCGACTTTTTGTCTGGCGTCTTCGATGAGGTTTTTGGCTCTTTGGCCGGCGGAATGGAGCGAGGAAGCGTTGCCGAGGTCAGCGTCCATGGCGGCGAGCATGGCGGTTTTAACAGAGGGCAAAAGTTTGCTCGTGGCGGCACCATCCAAATAAATCATAGCAATCTGATTATAGCACACAAAAAATCCCCCTGTCGGGGGATTTTTCTGCATCGAATAGGTTATTTGATGACTTTGGTGATAACACCAGAACCAACGGTCTTGCCGCCTTCGCGGATAGCGAAGCGGTCGTTGTTGTTCATAGCGACTGGGGCAAGAAGTT
>CAYZRN010000016.1:0-7867 GCA_964480855.1 uncultured Candidatus Saccharibacteria bacterium
CGCTTGTTTTCGCGCGCGATTTCGATGTCTGAAAGCTGCGGCATGGTGAATCCTCTCACTGAAGCCGAAGAATTCCAACAAATCTACGCTCTCGACGTCGTCCAAATTCCACCCAATCGCCCCATCATCCGCGTCGACAAAGACGACCTCATCTTCAGCACCAAAGCCGGCAAACTCAAAGCCATCGCAGACGAAATCCAAAAATACCACAAAAAAGGTCACCCTGTCCTCGTTGGTTCTGGCTCCATCAAAAACAACGAAGAAATCGCCCGTTATCTCGACGAACAAGGAATTCCTTATGAAATCCTCAATGCCAAAAACAACGAGCGCGAAGCCGCCATCATCGAAAAAGCCGGCGAAAAAGGCGCCATCACCCTCGCCACCAACATGGCTGGTCGTGGTACTGACATCAAACTCGGCAAAGGCGTCAAAGAACTCGGCGGTCTCGTCGTCATTGGTTCTGAACGTCATGATTCTCGTCGCGTCGACAACCAGCTCCGTGGTCGTGGTGGTCGTCAAGGCGATCCTGGCACTACCCAATTTTTCGTCTCCTGCGAAGATGACCTTATGCGCATTTTCCAAGGCGACCGTGTCAAAATGATTATGTCTCGTCTCGGTGTCGCGGAAGACATGCCAATCCAAACCCGCGCCATCTCGAAGACCCTCGAAGCCGCCCAGAAACGCATCGAAGGCTTCAATTTCGACTCCCGCAAAAACGTCGTCCAATACGACAACGTCATCAATCGTCACCGCAAAGTCGTCTATCTCATCCGCCGTCGCATCCTCGAAGGTGAAGACATCCATTCCGAAATCGAGCGTCTCATGAAAGACGAAGTCGACAGCCTTTGCGAATTCAGCAGCCACATCAACAAAAACTTCGTCGAAAACTTCAAAGCCATCTTCAATCTCGACGAAGAACTCATCGGAAAAATCGGCGCCATCCGCAAAGAAAAAGATCGCAAAAAACTCGCCCTCTCATCCATCAAAGAAGCTTACGCCGCCAAAGAATCCGAATTTGGCGTCGAGACCATCCGCAAAGTTGAACGCGAAGTCTACCTTAAAGTCCTCGATATTCTTTGGATGCAACATCTCGAAAATATGCAACATCTCCGCGAAGGCATCCACTGGCGCTCCGTTGGTCAACGCGATCCTCTCGTCGAATATCGCTCCGAGTCCCAAAAACTCTTCGACAATCTCGAGCGCAATCTCCGCGAGGAAGTTCTAAAAGTCATCCTCAGCCTCACGAAGAACGATGCCGCAAAAACCGACGCCGAGTCCGACGATTACGATACTGAACTCACAAAAATGGCCGCTTCTTCCTCCGAAAAAGGCGTCAACGAAATCCAATCCGGTGACAAAAATCTCGATTCCGAGTTCAAAAAGAGCTCCAAAAAACCAGCCAAAAAGCCCCAGAGCTCCAAAAAGTCTAAAAAATCTCACAAAAAGAAGCAAAAACGCCACTAATCCAGCAAAATGAAGCATTCCGTCGAAGCGATTACTCTCAAAAACGGCATGAAAGGGCTCCTCGTCAACGTCCCTGGCGCCAGCGTCATGTCCACGCGCGTCCAATTCCGCGCTGGCATGCGCTATGCCAAAAATCTTGACGTCGCCGAAATCGCCCACGTTGTCGAACATCTTAGCTTTGGCGCCAACAGCAAATTCAAAAGCGAACAAGCCTACGAAGCCGAATTCACCAAAAACGGCGCCTACCACAACGCTTGGACTTCCGATTATTCAGTTTGCTACGAAACCGAATGCGCCGACTTCGAGTGGAAGCGCATTCTCGACTTGAAACGTCTCGCGATTTGTGAGCCAAAGTTCAACGAAGAAGAGCTAAAAAGCGAAAAAGGCAACGTCCGCTCCGAGCTCACCGGCTACCAAAACGAATATTCTCGCCTTCTTTGGCCAAAACTCCAACAATCCATCGGCGAGAACGTTCCCAGCCTCACCGACCGCATCAAAACCCTCAACAACATCGAGCTCAAAGATATTCGCGAACATTATCGCCGCACACATACTTCCGGCAACCTCCGCTTCGTCATCGCCGGAGAAATCTCTCGTCATCGCAAAAGGGAACTGGTCTCCATGCTCGAGCAGTGGCAACTCCACGAGGGCGAACGTTTCGAAATCCCTCTCGACGATCTCCACGCTTCCGACGCCCACCTCATCCGCCGCAAAGACGCCAGCAACATCACCTTTGGTTTTTCTTGGGTCACCCCTCGCCATTTTGACCCTTCCGAGGTCCAAGCCATGGGTTGTCTCAACCACATCCTCACCGGCACCATGAACAGCAAAATCTTCGGCGAAGCCAGAAAGCGCGGCCTCATCTACAGCATCGATAGCGGCGTCAACAGCGGAACCTCCTCAACTTCCTGGGATTTCGAAGGCGAAGTCAACGTCGAAAACTCCGAACCGCTTTTCGCACTCATCCAAAAAGAGCTCGTCAAAATTCTAGGCGGCGAACTCGAAGAATCTGACCTTGAAGCCGCCAAACTCTACATGCTCGGCCGCTTCCAAATGTCCGCCCAAACCGTCTCCCAAATCGCCGATTTCTACGCCGAAACTTTCTTCAAAAACGACGAAATCGAAGATTTCAACACCATCCCCACCCTCGTCAAAAACGTGACCAAAGAAAAAATCGTTAACCTCGCCCGCGAATTTAGCGCCAGCGGCATCCATTCCCTCGTCGCCGTCAGTTCTTGTGAAAAATCCATCATCAATTCTCTAAATAACTACTTGTCCTTTTGATACTCCTTATGCTAAAATAGAAATAACATAAGCGGAGTATTTTTTTGTGGACACAGATATCATCCCCCCATCAAAACAACAAAAAAACCAAAATCCTCTACCAACCCAACCCCTCGTCTCTCCCGAGCCAATAGCTCCTAGCTTTGCACCTGAACCGAAGAAGAAGTCTAATGTTCTGGCATTATTATTCGCTTTCATTGCTGTTCTTGGTATTGGCTTTGGTGTTTATGGGATGTTTTTGCAGCCAAAGTCCACCGACACCGCCGCCAACAACTGCGAACAAACTTCGTCCTCCAAAACCCCGTCCAGCAACCAATCCACTCTCAATTCCGATGAATTCTACTTCTATCTCGGCGAGCTCGGCCTGAAAGTTGCTGTCCCCGAGGAATACAAAAACAAAATCTCTTATCTCTACGACGAATCTGGCACCGTCTACGTCTGGGGACACACCGCCACCGAACGCCCTGCCTATTCTGACGCCCTCTCCGCCTCTTCCGTCCCGTTTCTCGCCATCTCCTCCTCAATTGACGAATTCACCTCGAACGGCTATTCATTCTTCAGCGGCGAAAAAATCATCACCGCCGCCTCCGGCGTCACTTATTATTATCACGGCCCAAACCTCGATTCTTCCGCCCTTGACCCGACCCTCGAAGAAGACATCTCCAACCTAAAAAGTTTCTTTGTCGACACCTATAAATATTCAAACCTCTAAAGAAAGGAAAAAATGGATAACAACCCAATCCAACCAACTGACCCAAATACCAACCCAACCCCAGAGCAAGCTCCCAAGCCGACTCCTGAGCCAATCGTCGACACTCCCGCCGCTCCAGAAACCGACGCCGCCGAGCCCGTCCTAAACGAAGCCATCATCCCCGAGGAAGCTCCCGCCGAGCCGGTCATCGAATCTCCTGCCGAGCCAGCAACTCCAGATTCATCCATCAACTTCAACGCAGAGCCAATCTCTTCCTCCGAGGAAGTCTCTCCCGAGCCAATAGCTCCTAGCTTTGCACCTGAACCGAAGAAGAAGTCTAATGTTCTGGCATTATTATTCGCTTTCATTGCTGTTCTTGGTATTGGCTTTGGTGTTTATGGGATGTTTTTGCAGCCAGCAAAAGAAAAAGTCGTCTACAAAACCGTCGAAACCACCAGTGACAACGAAAGCGACAACGCCAGCCCGTCACTCATCGCCTCTTCCGACTATCTCTACATCAGCGACTGGGGCCTAAAAATCAAATTACCAACCGCCGTCGACACTTCTCGCGTATCCTACAGCTACGATTCTAGCGATCCCAACGGCTCTTTTCTCAGAATTTGGGGCCAAAAAACCGGCACCTCGATTGCTGACTTTGCCAACCCAGAAAAAAACGCTGGCGGTCTAGTCACCCTCAGCATAGTATCTAGCGACTATGGTTGCGAAGCTTCCTGTCCAACCCTCATCACCCTCAAAACCGGCGAAAAAATCGCCGTCGGCCACCCACAGGCTGTTTACAGTACTGATGCCGCAAGCTCAGCCGAGGAGCAAGAAGTCGTCTCCGCCCTCTTCGAGGCCCTCACCAACCCAGACAACTACTCTGAGTTCTAAACAAAAATAACCCCGCAAGGGGTTATTTTTTTATGCAAATCTCTTTTATGTGAACTCTGTCTCTCAGATAGGTTTCTCTGATATAAGTTTGTGCGAAAGCACCCTATCCCCTCATTATACCACAGATGGTCGAAAAAGTCAATACTACTTATGTTTCACCTCTGTTATTTCGTCCGCGGGGGCTACTACTCCTATAGCAATGGTAATCTGTACTACAGAGGTAGCTACGGGTACTACTGGGAGAGTAGAGTCTACAATGCTACGTACGCGTACAGCTTGCTCTTCTACTCGACGGGCTTGGTCCCCCAGAACAACTACTACAAGGGCTACGGGTTCTCAGCTCGCTGTGTAGCTAGATAAGTAGGGAGAATGCCGTACCCTCCACCTTCGTCCGCGGAGGCTTCTACAACTACAGCAATGGTAGTTTTAGCCTCACAGGTAGCAACGGCTATTACTGGGAAAGCAACATTGATAATGCCACGAACACCTATAGTTTACTTATCCGCTCGGCGAGCTTGGTCCCTCAGAACTTCGACAATAAGGGCTACGGGTTCTCAGCTCGCTGTGTAGCTAGATAAGTAGGGAGAATAGAAAGGCTCGCGCCTTTATCATCAATGTCTATCAGTTTCTATATAAAAAATTCTCCTGTGTCAGCCCCGCCCTAAGGCGGGGTACTCTGGAGGGTTCATTCGCCCAGAGTCTTACGTAACACAACGATTAGTAAATATTATATCACATGATTTGCAAGTTCGTCCGCGGGGGCCACTACGTCTACTACAGTGGTAGTCTGTACGGCAGGGGTAGCTACGGGCTCTACTGGGAGAGTAAAGTCGGCAATGCTACGAACGCGTACTACTTGGACTTCTACTCATCGAACTTGTACCCCCAGAGCAGTCTCAACAAGGGCAGCGGGTTCTCAGCTCGCTGTGTAGCTAGATAAGTAGGGAGAATAGTTTCAAAAAAATATGCTATAATATTATTGTTATGACAATCGCAATTCTAGGTTATGGCAAAGAGGGGAAAGCGGCAGAAAGCTATTTCACCCGCCACGGCCAATCCGTCAAAATCTTTGATAATTTTTCCGACACCGAGCTAGAAAATCTCGGCCTCAGCCAATACGAAATGGTCTTCCGCAGCCCGAGCGTAAAACCTCTGGACCTATCTTGGAACTCCGTCACAAAATTCTTCTTCGACAACTGCATTTGCCCCATCATCGGCGTCACCGGCACGAAAGGAAAGGGAACCACCTGCTCCATGATTGCCGCCATCTTGAAATCCCTCGGGAAGACTGTCCATCTTGTCGGCAACATCGGCAACCCCGCCATCGATATCCTCGATACAATCCAACCAGACGACATTGTCGTCTACGAACTTAGCAGCTTCCAACTTTGGGATCTCGCTGTATCGCCAAAAATCGCCGTTGTTCTCCGCATCGAGCCCGACCATCTAAACGTCCATAAAGACTTCGCCGACTATGTCGAAGCAAAGTCCCACATTGCCGCCTTCCAATCTCCGGCTGATACTTGCGTCTTCTTCAAAGACAACGAGAATTCAGCAAAAATCGCCCAAAATTCTCCCGCCAAAAAACTTTCCTACCCTCTGCCCGAAAAATCCCCGCTTCTTTTATCAATCCTCGATTCTCTCTCCGTCCCGGGCGAACACAATCGTGAAAACGCCGAAGCCGCTCTGCTCGCCGTCGCCGCCTTTTTCGACCAAGACCTCGAAACTTTTCTCGCAGAAAATTCCGCCGCCCTAAAATCAGCTTTCAGCTCTTTCCAGGCCCTCCCTCATCACATCGAATTCGTCCGCACCCTAAACAACGTCGCCTACTACGACGACAATTTCTCCGCCTCCTCGCCGTCCCTTGAAGTCGCCCTCAAAACTTTCCCCGACAAAAATGTCATTCTCATCGCCGGCGGCAAAGACCGCGGTCTCGACCTCTCCGCCCACAAAAAAATCATTTTCACCGCCAAAAACCTCAAAAAAGTCATTCTCATCGGCGAAACAGCCCAAAAACTCGCCGAAAACGAAGACCCAGAAAAATTCATTTTGGAGAGCACCCTCGAATCCGCCGTCAAAACCGCCCAATCCGAGGCCGAAAAAGTCGAAAACTCCATCGTCCTCATGTCCCCCGGCGCCGCCAGCTTCGACATGTTCAAAAACTTCTACAACCGCGGCGAAAAGTTCCAGAAAATCGTAAAGGACCTAAAGTAATGTTTCTAAAAAAATCTTTCATCTTCAAAAACTACGCCTTCGACCCAAAATCCCTCACCGCCACCTTCTCCTACCAAGGTCCCCGTGGTACGACTTTCACCGAAAAAATCGAATTCGAACAAGCCGCAGAAAAATACGACCAGGATTTGCTAGAAAGAGCCCTCTTTTTGAGCTTCATTCTCATCGGCACCTCCTATTACAAAGCCGACCCGACCAAAACCGTCAAACTAGACACCCCTCTCGACTCGTTCCAGTCCAACTTTTTCAACAAAGTCTACCAAGAAGGTCTCTCCCAATTCGCCTTCGAGAACCGTCTCACTCGCAATCATCTCGCCCACTTCAAACCAAAAACCAACTTCCAGCCCGTCGCGCCAAAACCCTATCCCGGCACCGGCATCCTTTCTCTCCAATCCGGCGGCAAAGATTCGCTCCTCACCGCCACCCTTCTCGCCGAACAATCAAAATCCTTCACCCCTTGGTATCTCTCCGCCAACGGCACCCATCCCACCGTCCTCGACAACCTCGGCCAGCCTCTCCTCACCGCCACCCGTTCTCTCGACTTGGAACATCTCCGGTCCGCAAAATTCAACGGCCACGTCCCCGTCACCTACATCAACCAATCTCTCGCTCTCGTCCAAGCCATCCTTCTCGGCAAATCCACCATCCTCACCAGCATCGGTCAAGAAGGGAACGAGCCCCACGCCAAAATCGGCGACCTCGCCGTCAACCACCAATGGTCAAAAACCTGGGAAGCCGAACAACTCTTTTCCCAATACGTCCACACCTACATTTCCGAGGATATCCAAATCGGCTCTCCTTTGCGCCAATTCTCCGAGCTAAAAATCGCTCAACTTTTCGCCGAAAAATGTTGGAAAAAATACCAAAAAAGTTTCAGCTCCTGCAACGTCGCCAACTACCGCCAGACTACCGACACCAAAACCCTTTCTTGGTGCGGCGAGTGCGCCAAATGCGCCAACACCTTCCTGCTCTTCGCTCCATTTTTGGAAAAGTCCCAACTCGCCTCAATCTTTGGCGGGAAAGATCTCTTTGCCGACGAATCTCTCGTTGATATTTTCAAAGGCCTTCTCGGCATCGACGGCAAACTGAAACCCTTCGAATGCGTCGGCGAAATCGCCGAACTCCGCAAAGCCTACCACAAAAAACTGCCAGGCTATACCGACCTGCCGTTTTCGGTCCCAGATTCCAACTTCGACCTCGAAGAAACTCATCCTTCCCAGATTTTCAATCTCTAATCCAATATGCTATAATTCAACCATGTTCGAAAAACGCCTTAGTAGCCTCAATTCCGACTTCGCTTCCTCT
>CAYZRN010000017.1:0-4254 GCA_964480855.1 uncultured Candidatus Saccharibacteria bacterium
GAAACGAGAGCACCGTTATCAGCCCTGTTAGTGGATTTCGAGGTATCGAGACCGCCTTCGACATCTATTCTCGCCTGCTCAAAGACCGCATTATCTTCCTTGGCGAAGACGTCAACTCTCACACCGCTAATCTCGTCATCGCCCAACTTCTCTTTCTCGCCCACGAAGACCCGAAAAAACCCATCAAACTCTATATCAACTCCCCTGGTGGCTCAGTTTATGACGGCCTCGCCATCATCGACACCATGAACTACATCGAGCCCGACGTTGAAACCATTGGTATTGGTCTCCAAGCTTCCATGGGCGCAATGTTGCTCTCTTGCGGCGCCAAGGGCAAACGTTTCGCCCTCGAAAACTCTCGCATCATGATTCACCAACCTTCTTCTGGCACCGAGGGCAAAATCACCGACCAAGAAATCATGCTAAAAGAAGGCATTTTCCTGAAAAAACGCCTCGCTGAAATTTTCGCGAAAAACACCGGCAAATCTCTCGACCAAGTCGAACAGGACATGGATCGCGACCATTGGATGTCCGCCGCAGAAGCCAAAAAATACGGTATCAGCGACAAAATCATCAAAGAACTAGTCCAAAATCGCCGCCGCAGTCGCCTCGAGCTCTTTCCCGGGGTTGAAAAGATTAAACGCCGCGATTTTCGCCGCCAACTCTCCGCTCCACATCGACAGCGGGGAGTATTTGGTTTTCTCGAGCGGCGTCGAAACCACGTTTCCGTCCTTCGCCACCAAAATCTGCCCTTGGTGCAGTGTCAAAATCGTCATTTTATAGGTTATGGTGAATTTGTGAAGCGCTTCCACGACCGGCAGCAGCGGCATAGACAACAAAATCACTATCGGATAATAAATTGCGCGGAAAAACTTCTGGAGTTGCGCCATCGAACAAACAAAAATCAGATTTTCCTTCTTCACAATCTCCATCGCGTCATTCAAAACCAAATCCACCGTATCTCGCGTCAAAATCAGGGGTTTTTCGGTATCAACAATCGCCTGTGCAATTGCCACCGCCGTCTCTGAATTTCTCGAGAAATCCCCAATCAGCAGCCCAATATCGCTTTTATTCAGCGCGTAAGAAATTTCCGACGTTTTTCTGAACGAACCGCTCTCCGTAGACGGAAAAAACTCCACATTCGGCACCGGCGGAATTTTCGACCGCAAGGCATCTGGGAGCAGGGAAAAGACCTCTTTCACCGGAAACTTGTTCGAAAGTACGCCAGCGGCCCGATTCACGCTCGAAAAACTCTGCGCATTACCCCCCAAAACTGCCACTGACCCCTGTTTTTGCTCGGGCAAATTCCATACCATCTCCCCAAACAGTGGTTTTTCTTGTTTTTGCCAATATCTCGGGATTTCCATCACACCTCCAGCTCAATCGCGACCGGACAATGGTCTGATCCGAGCACATCTTCGAAAATCTCCGCTGAACGGAGCGCGTAAGAAAGTTCCGACGCCACGAAGAAATAATCTATTCTCCAGCCCACATTATTCGCCCGCGCGTTCCCCCAATGCGACCACCACGTATATCTCACCTCATCTGGGTGCAAAAGCCGAAAACTATCCAAAAATCCCGCCCCGACCAGATTCGACACGCCTTTTCGCTCCTCATCCGTAAATCCAGCCGAGTGATGGTTGGTTTTCGGGCGCGCAATATCAATTTCTTCGTGCGCAGCATTAAAATCGCCACACGTCACTACCGGCTTTTCTCGCCTCAGTTCCTCCAGCATCTTCAAAAACCCCGGGTCCCAAACTTTCTCGCGCAACTCCAGCCGCGACAAATCCGGTTTCGAGTTCGGCGTATAAACGTTGACGAGGAAAAACTTTTCAAACTCAACCACCAAAATCCGCCCTTCGGTCATCGGGTCGCCATAGGCATCTTTGCACTCAAACCCAGCTGTTTCCCGCACGGAAAAATCAATGCCCTTTTTCACAAAAATCGCCGTCCCAGCATAACCCGCCCGCTCCGCCGGATTCCAAACTTCTTCATAATCCTCAAAATCCACCTCAACTTGGTCTTTTTTCGACTTTATTTCCTGAAAACAAACCACATCCGGCTGTTTTTCCTCGAGAAACTTCGCGAGCGCCCCTTTGCGCAGCACCGCTCTCATCCCATTCACGTTCCAGGAAAAGATTTTCATCAGAATTTCCCCCGTTCGATATCGCGGCGTTTGATGGTTTCGCGTTTGTCGTATTTTTTCTTACCTTTTCCGACCGCAATCACGAGTTTGATGTGCCGCCCGCCTCCGAGTAATTTCGTCGGGACGATGGTCGAACCGGTGACTTTTTCTCTAAAAAGCGCCAAAATCTGCTTTTTGGTTGCCAGTAATTTGATATTCCGCGCGGTTTCTGCCCCGAGGGTCAAATTATTCAGCCACAATTCGTTATCTTTGATAGTGACGAAGCTACCTTTCAGCTGGACGTGATGGTCGCGAATCGAGCGCACTTCTTTGCCGCCTAGCGCCATCCCCACAGTCAACTCATCGCCGAGCTGATAGTCAAAATGTGCCCGTCGATTCACCGTTACCGAATTTGTAGCCTTTTTCTTTTTCACACCCCAATTATAACATGTTTTCCACAGAAAAAACCGCCCACATGGGGCGGTCTCTCATTTCAAAAAATTGATGACGTCGCGCATTCTGCCGTCTCTGGTCTTTTTGATTGCCAGAATCAGCGCAATCAGTGCAACCAAAATCGTTATCACGACGCATACCGACACCGGCATCAGCTCTGTCGACCACAGCAAAATCATCAGAATTGCTCCGACGCAGGCGAGATAAACCAGCAGGCGGAATCCCACCAGTCGGCTCGCCAGATTCGGCTTCTTCGCGTAGAGCGACCAACTTTTTGCTTTCTCTGGCGTGCCGAAGAGTCTGCCATAGAGCACAATCTCAAATAGCGTCCCGAAAAAGCCCGCCGCGAGGATTATGATTAGCCCGACCAGATAGTCGATTCTCACCATAATATAAATCAGCGCTGCAATCCCGAGCAAAATGTCGAGTCCTGATTCGAGCAATTTGATGTGCCTGCGAAACCACAGTCGATTCGTCTCGGGCGGATGGGGCCATTTTTTCGCCGCCATGCCGTCGAGTGCATCGAGTAGTTCTCCCGCTGCGAACAACAAAAATACTACGCTGCTATCAATTCTTGAAATCAGTGTTAAAATCCCAACCGCCGGAAGCAACTTCAGCGCGGTTAGTACGTCGGCGATATAATATTTTCTCATGCTTACCCCTCCTTTAACTTCGAAAATGCCGAACCCTCTAATTATAGCACACTTCGCCGAAAAAGTCAATACCACAAGCGTTTTTGCAAAACTTTTTTGAAAAAACTTGTTTTTTTGAATGTGGTTGTGTATAATAAAAGCACGACTGGAATAAGGAGGTAAATGACAAAACAAACACATTTTTCCGCAAAAAATCCAACGCGGATTTTTGCGATCTGTGTTTTCTCCCTGCTTTTTCTTTTAACCGCAGGTTTTTTCTTGATTCCAGAATTTTCTTCTCGACCTTCCTATGCCACCGACCCGGTAGTCACCTCTGAGATTACCTTAAGCCTCTCCCCGACCAACGTCAACCGCTCTGACTACCGTCTCACCTTCAACGCCCCTGACGGGACTTATGGTTCCTTCGGTACCCTCGGCATCAACGCCAACGTCACCACCCTCAACTCCTATGGTTATCGCCTCTATCTCCGATCTGGCTCGCCCCAGGCTCGTTTGCTTTATGGCAACATGGATTTCGCCACCCAATACATCGAATCCATCACCAGCTCCTACTCCGTCACTTCCTCCAGCGGCTCTGGCTGGATGGAGATGAATCGCTATGGTTGGAGCACCGACTGGAACCCAGCCACCTCTCGCGGCACCTTCAACCCAATGCTCACCACCGACAGCCAAATCAAAAAGACCAACGCCGCCACCCCCAACAACGGCGACAACACCCAAGTCTACATCGGCGCCCTCATCAACGACCAAGTCATGTTCGGCAAATACAACGGTACGCTCGTCTTCACCGCCATCACCAACGCCCTCGAGGACGTTTATGGTACCTACACCCTCAGCTACGATATGAACGGCGGCGACGTCGTTTCTGGTGCTTTCCCGGACCAATCCGCCACCGTCGACCTCACCAACCCTTCCGCCGATTTCACTATCAACACCTCTCTCCCAGTCCGCTCGGGCTTCACTTTCCTCGGTTGGGACACTGATCGCACCGCCACCACCCCGACCTACGCTTATTCCGCCGGC
>CAYZRN010000017.1:4354-7630 GCA_964480855.1 uncultured Candidatus Saccharibacteria bacterium
CACCGCCACCACCCCGACCTACGCTTATTCCGCCGGCACCTTCTCGCCTTCTACCCTCACTCTTCTCGAATCCTCGCCGACCAAGACCCTCTATGCCGTCTGGCAATCCGGCTCCCACGACGAAGAAGAGGAAGAGCCTGTCAGCCCTCTCGGCGTGATTGAACGCTACACGACCCCAGGCGACGCCGAAGAAACCTTCGAAACTGACAACGGTGGCGCCCTCATTATTGCCGCTGCCTCCGGGCTCGCCGTCACCTCCGCTGCCTTCGTAGTCCTTCTCCTTGTTAAACGCAAAAAAGAAGAGGAAGAAGAGCTCAACGTCGAGGACTAGCTCTGTGAGACAATAAAACTCCCCGAAAAGGGGAGTTTTTTGAAAAAATCTAGCTCTCTAGAGCCATTTTTCTAGCCGCTTTTTGTCTTCCGAACCATCTTCGTATTGGTCCAAAATATCATCGATATAACTCTTGCCGTTGCTCAAATTTAGCGTCTCGACGTCCGGGCAGGCGCTCAAGAGGCGGATAATCGCTTCGTCCGTGTCGATGTTGGTCATCGATTTTTTCGTTTTCCCGAAGGAATTAACGCGCAGTTTTTTATAGACAAAGCGTTTAATGCCGGCTTGGAGGCAATATTTCAAGCAGTTTTCGCAGGTCGCGAACGAGCAGTAGAGTGAGCAATTTTCCAGGCTCCTCTGGGCGAAAATCAGAGCATTCATCTCGGCGTGAATCGCGAAAAAATATTTCATTGGCCGCTCGGTCAAAGTCATTTTCGACTCGTCTGCCCCCTGAATCATCCCGTTATAGCCAAAAGACACCGGGCGACGTTTTTCATCGACAATCACACAACCGACTTGGGCAGAAGGGTCTTTGGACTTTTTTGCGACTTCGTCCGCAATTCCCATAAAATATTCATCCCAACTCAATCCGTTTTGCTTTTTTTCTCCTTTTTTCTATCTTATCCGAGACTGAGCGAAAAATCAACGACTAGAAAGGTGGTAGTGGTCGCCAAATTCGCACTTATAGACCGAAAGTTTTGGCGCCCCGTGGTCATATTCCGCGCATTTTGCGGCCACTTCTGCCTCTTCGCGGGTTTTATAACACACTTTTTGCGTTTCACCGACCCAGCACTTCTCTGGTTCGAACGCCCCGAGGTTAAATTTTTGTTTTTTCACCATATCCCCTCATTATATCACACCTCGCGAAATTTGTCAACCTTTTATGCTTTTTTCTGCCAAAAAACTTATGTTATAATAGACAAATGGCAGAATTCTACAATCAGAACGTGAAAGAAATCCTCGAGGAATTTAAAGTCGACCCAGAGAAAGGCCTTTCGAGCGAAGAAGTCTCCCGTCGCCAGAAAAAATACGGCAAAAACAACCTCAACCTGAAGAAAATCCCGCTCTGGCGGAAGTTGATTGAACCTTTTTGCGACCTCTTCATGGTTATTCTGCTTATCGCCCTCTTTCTCTCCATTCTCCAAGGTTCTTGGGCCGAGGTGTTGATTATCTCTCTCGACATTTTCTGTGACGCCGGCATCTTCTATTTCCAACAATTTTCCACCGAGCGCGTTCTCCGCAATTTGAAGAGCCAGACTTCCCACAAAATCAAAGCTCTCCGTAGCGGCAAAGAAGTCGAACTCGATGCCGTCGAGCTTGTCCCGGGCGACATCGTCTTCCTCAACGAAGGCGATCGCATCCCCGCTGACGGTCGCATCGTCGTTGAATCTGGCGTCCTCACCAACGAATCCATGCTCACCGGCGAGTCCGAGTCCGTCGCCAAGGACGCTCGCGCCATTTCCGGCGTGAAAAAGATTTTCGAGCAGAAAAACATGGTCTTTTCTGGCTCCTTTATCATTACCGGCACCGGAAAAATGGTCGTTGTCGCCACGGGGAACGACACCGAATACGGTCACATCGCCTCGCTTGCTTCTGGCGCCGCCACCATCAGCCCAATCCAAGAAAAAATCAACAAACTCGTCGTCAAAATCGCCACCACCATCCTCATCGTCGCCGCTGTTGTGCTCGTCATTCAGCTTGTCCAGGGCATTTCTTTCTTCAAATCCGCCGAGTTTACCCTCGCACTCATCGTCTCTGCCGTTCCTGAAGATTTGCCGATTGCTACTGCCATCATTCTCGCCATAGGCGCTTCGAGGATGGCGAGAAAAAAGGCTCTCGTCAAAGAACTTCGCGCCATCGAGTCCATCGGCGTGGTCACTACGGTCGCTTCCGACAAAACCGGCACTCTGACAGAAAATCGTCTTTCCGTCCAAAAGGCCTGGTCTTTGAAACCCCGTTTCAACCTCGGCGATTTTATCGCGCGCACCGCGTTGCCAGTTTCTGAATCTGGTGATCCGATGGACGATTGTCTCGCTCGCTATCTTTCCGCCCAAAAAGTCGCTCCCGTTCCCGCTCCTGCCCACTCTTATGCTTTCGAGCACGGTATCAGCATGTCCGGCAACCTCTTCGAGGACAAATCCGGCAAGCTCACTCTCTATCTCAAGGGCGAGCCAGAAACCATCATCCGCCGCTCAAACCTCTCGAAAAAAGCTCGTTTCGAGGTCGAAATGCGCCTTGAAGAATTTGCCAGCTTTGGCTACAAAGTCATCGCTCTCGCCACCGTCTCGCCCAAACACGCCATCAACGAACTCGCTCGCCTCGAAAACAGCGAGAAACTCGATTTTGTCGGTTTGATTGCTATCGCCGACACCGTCCGCAAAGAAGCCAAAACCTCAATCCGCGAAGCCGCCACCGCCGGCATCAAGGTAAAAATGGTCACTGGCGACCACGCCGGCACCGCTTTCGCCATCGGCAAACAACTCGGCCTTGCCCGCCATCCCGAGGAGGTGCTCGACTGTTCGAAACTCAGCAGCCTCGACGACGACACTCTCGCCGAAAAGGCCAAACAAGTCTCAGTTTTTGCTCGTGTGACACCTGAAGACAAGTTCCGTATTCTTGAGGCCATCAAAAAGACCGAAATCGTCGCCATGACCGGCGACGGCGTCAACGACGTCCCTGCCCTCACCAACGCCCACATCGGCATCGCTATGGGCGACGGACCGTCCATCGTCCAAGACGCCGGCGATATTGTCCTTGTCGACAACAATTTCAAAAACATCATCGAAGCCATCAAAGAAGGCCGCATTATTCTCGCTAACATCCGCCGCATGCTCGTCTATCTTCTCTCTACCAACGCCGGTGAGGTCCTCACTATGCTTATCGGGCTGCTTCTCGGTCAAGGCCAGCTCCTTCTCCCCATCCAAATCCTCTCGGTCAACATCCTA
>CAYZRN010000018.1:0-7566 GCA_964480855.1 uncultured Candidatus Saccharibacteria bacterium
CACCGAGTCCGATTGCCTAGCCCAGCATAAAAAATACCGCAAATCTTTCATCCCTCTCTCCGCTATTTCCGCCTCGAACACCTCTGACTTTCGCATTGGCTTCCTCAAACTCCTTTCTGACACCCAGGGGAAAATCATCGGTGCCACCGTCATGTGCCCGGAAGCCGAGCTCATTGTCTCCGAACTCGCTCTCGCCGTTCGCCATCATCTTTCCGCCGTCGAACTCGCCTCTACTCCCCATGTCGCCTCTAGCTGGTCCGAGCTAGTTCGCCTCGCCGCCAAAGAACTCGCCAAGTCCTAAAAACCCAGAAAAAACTCATTTAGCACTATTGACATGTGAGTGCTAGCTTGCTATCATGGTAAGTGAAATTAGCACTCAGCATAAACGAGTGCTAGAAAAAGGAGAAAAATATGTCAAAAATTATTGGAATCGACCTCGGAACAACAAACTCCGCTTTCGCTTATATGGTCGCTGGCAAACCTGAAGTTATCACCAACGCTGAAGGCGATCGCACTACTCCATCTGTCGTCGCCGTCACCAAAAAAGGTGAAAGACTAGTCGGTAAAGTCGCCGGCCGCCAACGTGTGACCAACCCAAAAAACACCATCTATGGCATCAAACGTCTCATCGGCCGCAAATTTGAAGACGACGAAGTCAAACACGATCTCGACATCATGCCATACAAAATCGTCAAAAAAGGTTCTTCTGTTGGCGTTGAAATGGATGGCAAAACCTACACTCCAGAAGAAATTTCTGCCATGATTCTCTCGAAAATCAAAGCCGACGCAGAAGCCTTCCTTGGCGAACCAGTCACCGAAGCCATCATCACCGTCCCTGCCTACTTTGACGATTCTCAACGCCAAGCTACCAAAGATGCTGGCAAAATTGCCGGTCTTGAAGTCCGCAGAATCATCAACGAGCCAACAGCTGCCGCTCTTGCCTATGGCCTCGAGTCCAAAAAAGACGAAAAAATTGCCGTCTTCGACCTTGGTGGTGGTACTTTCGATGTTTCCATTCTCGAACTTGGCGATGGCGTTTTCGAAGTGATGTCCACCAACGGCGATACCCACCTCGGTGGTGAAGATTTCGATAATATTATTGTCAATTTCTTGCTCGATGAGTTCAAAAACGAGTCCGGCTGTGATATCCGCAACGATGCCGCCGCCATGCAACGTGTCAAAGACGAAGCCGAAAAGGCGAAAAAGGAACTCTCTTCCGCCACTTCTACCGATATCAACTTGCCATTTTTGACCGCCAACGCCGATGGTCCAAAGCACTTTGAATATACTCTCACTCGTGCCAAACTCGAGGAGCTCGTCAAACCTCTCAATGACCGCCTCGAAGATCCAGTCGAAAAAGCCCTCAAAGATGCTAAACTCTTGACCAAAGACATCGACGAAATCGTCTTGGGTGGTGGTATGTCTCGTATGCCAGCCGTGGTCGAAAAGGTCAAATCTATCTTCGGCAAAGACCCAATGCAGGGCGTCAACCCCGACGAAGTCGTTGCTGTCGGTGCTGCCATCCAAGGCGGCGTTCTCCAAGGCGATGTCAAAGATATTCTCCTTCTTGACGTCACTCCGCTCACCCTCGGTATCGAAACCATGGGTGGCGTCCGCACTCCCTTGATTGATCGCAACACCACCATCCCAACCAGCAAGTCCGAAGTTTTCTCTACCGCTTCAGATAATCAACCCCAAGTCGAGATTCATGTTCTCCAAGGCGAACGCGAATTTGCCAAAGACAACAAATCTCTCGGTCGCTTCATTCTCGACGGCATCGCCCCTGCTCCTCGCGGTATCCCTCAGATTGAAGTCACCTTCAACCTCGACGCTAACGGCATCTTGAACGTTACTGCCAAGGACAAAGGTACCGGCAAAGAGCAATCTATCACCATCCAAAACTCTGGTAACATGAGCAAAGAAGATATCGAAAAGGCCCAAAAAGAAGCCGAGCTCCACGCCGAAGAAGACAAGAAAAAACGTGACGCTATCGATGCCAAAAACCACCTAGAAACCCAAATCTACCAAGCCGAAAAAATGCCGGACGAATACAAGGACAAAATTAGCGACGACGATAAAGAAACCATCAAAAAAGCTGTCGCCGACGCCAAAGAAGTCCTAAAAAAGGAAAACGCCGACAAAGATGAACTCGAAAAGGCCGCCAAGGAGCTTGGGGATAAAATCATGCCAATCGGTGCGAAACTTTATCAACAAGCTTCTGAAGCAAAATCCGAGGACAAAAAGTCTGACGACGATGCCGTAGAGGGCGAAGTTGTCGACCAGAAATAAGAGGTAATCTGCCCGAAAAAAGTGTTGTAAAAATTACAACACTTTTTGCTTGATTTTTCGCGGGGGGGGGGGTATAATCGGTTCAAACAGGTCAACACAAACACAAAACACAAACAGAAAGGACATTTATGTCGTCAAAGTTCCAAATGAAGAAGGCCAGAAAGAAGGCTCTTCTTGCTGGTAGCCTTGTCGTTGCGATTTCCACCCTCGGTTTCGCGGGTTACAAAATCACCGAGAACATCAAAGGCGCTAGCGCTACTTCTTTTGATTTTAATGCCACCGTCGCAGGATACCTCGGCCATGGCGGCCTGACTAACGACCTCAAAACCACTACTACCGTTGTCAATCCTTCCGCCGCCGAAACCCCGGCACTTTTCAAAGACCTCAAAGGTGCTACTCTTCCGAGCAGCTACAACTCTCGTGAACAAAGTTCGATTGCCGGCTCCCCCAACGGTCATGTCACCAAAGTTGAGGACCAGGCCAAAGAAGGACTTTGTTGGGCTTATTCTTACACTACCACTGTCGAGTCCAACATCCTGAACACTATGTCGACCTATGTTGAACTTTCGCCCAAACAACTTGACTACATGCTTGTTCCTTCGACCACCGCTTTTTCTAACTCCGCCACCAACCCATATTATGATTTTCTCCACAGCCTCGGCCTCAACCGCTCTCTCGGTGATGGCGGTAACGGTTTCATCTCCGGCTATCTCGGCACCACCAAGGTCGCTCCAGTTTCTGAAGCCGGATTTTGGACAAAGTTAAGGGCCAACGATTCCAACCTCGCTTCCTATTCTAGCTATGCCGACTTCATCGTTGCCTTGGATGATGTCTACTCTGTCAAACAACCTTCAACCAACGTTCTTGACGAATCAGCTTCAGAATATACCGTCACTGGTTGGAAAGAAATAGATTATCTCGACTACGGCGAAGATGTTGTCAGCAGTCTTCCGACTTTCACTCGCGCCGCCGCCATCGAAGAAATCAAAAACGCCATCAAAACCTATGGCGCCGTCGAAATCGACTCCTTCTTCGATCTCAACAACTGTATGTATACAACCGACAATGGCACCTCATACACCAGCCTCACTATCATTGACAAGGGTGATAGCGTTTGTGCTGCAGACACCGGCCACGCTATGACTATCGTCGGTTGGGACGACAACTGGTCCTATATGGACGGTGTCACCCAAAAAACTGGCGCCTTCATCATCCAAAACTCTTGGGGCGCAGAAGTTGATGCTATCCCGACCTACTTCGCCTACGACTCCGACATGAACTACTACATCATCAACGAAGTCACCCAAAAACCAGCCAACAGTCATATCTATGACCACACTGACAAACAAGATCTCGGTCTCACAGAAGCAGAAGATAACATCATCTTCGGTTTCAGATCAAACAACCAAGAAAAGATTGAAAAAATCACCTTTACCCAGCTCAACTATATCGGTGCTCCAGCATACTCCGTTTACGTCAGCCCAACCGGCACAGGGAACGATTGGACTCTCGCCGGCACCATCACCACGCCATATTCTGGCCAATATTCCATCACCCCGAGCTCCAATCTAATCGTTGATGGCAACTTCGCAGTCAAAGTCGTTGCAGACACGGTCGGTTTTAGCGAAAACGAAAAACTTCTCGACTTTGTTACCGTTGTCACCGCCAACTACAGCGGCACTGACCCGACCGACGATCCTACCGACGACCCAACCGATGACCCGACCGACGATCCTGCCGACGACCCAACCGATGACCCGACCGACGACCCTGCTGATACTCCAACTGATCCGACCGATGACCCCGCCGAGGACCCGACCGACGAGCCATCCGACACCACCGATTCAGACGAAGAAATTCCTGATGTTCCGGACACTGGTTCGAAGTCGAAACTGATCGCCTTCCTCAGCGAAAATGCCCTCTTCCTCATCCCAGGCTTCGGTGCTGTTGTCGCCCTCTCGGTTGCCTCCAAAAACCGCAAAAAACATCATCTCAGAAATCTTTGGAAATAATCACTAACCCAAACTTCCGAGTTGCCTTCAGTGGATGAGTCTCCAAAAACTCATCCACTGCTTTTGTCACTCCAGGCAGTTGCGGGTTTTGATAATCATGCACGATAATTTTTCCGCCCGCACTCAGTTTAGGAAAAACTAGTCTAAACGAAGTTCGAATCGATTCATACAAATCACCATCAAAAAACGCAAACGCAACTTTTTCTGGCAAATCTTTTTCGGGGTCGAGTTCTGAAAACCAAGCTTTTTTAATCACCGGCACCGGCAAATTTGCTCGCAAAAATCTTTGTTTCACAAACCTTTTCGAAGTCAAAAGTTCACCTTTTTGAAAATCTCGCCCACTTTCCGAAAAATCTTCCTCAGTTTTCTCCGGTAACCCTTCAAACGAGTCAAAAATCCACAATTTTTTCCCCGTTGTTTTTTCTTTCAGAATTTCCGCCAAAAGAAGTGAGGTGTCCCCCTCAAAACACCCCAACTCCACAAAATCTCCTTCAACATCGAGTTGATTTTTTGCCTGCGCAATAATTTCCGCAGTTTCTTTTTTCTCTACTTGAAGCATATTATTTGTCTAGCAAAACATTCGCTCTACGAATCATTTCTTCAAATTCGTCAGTTCGAATCACCCAAATTGGCTTTGAGCCATCTGCCGCAATGTTGGTGTGGCGCTCAGAAAAGTCTCCTTTGTTCTTTGCGTCATCCATCGTGAAGCCAAGATACTCGAGCTCATTACAAATCAATTCGCGATCTTCCTTCGAACGTTCACCAATCGTCGCCGTCATCACAATCGCGTCGGCACCATTCATCGCTGCTGCCATGCGACCAATTTCCGCACGGATGCGATAAGCATACATATCTTGCGCAAAGGTCGCTCTTTTGTCACCTTCGTTACGCAAACGAATAATCTCGCGCATATCATCAGTTTGCCCAGAAACGCCGAGTAACCCACATTTCTTGTTCAAATATTCTTCTAATTCTTCGTGTTCGGTAAAATGTTTTGCCCGCGCAATCGCCAAAGCTGCCGCCGGATCAATCGAGCCAGAACGAGTCGACATCATCACCCCTTCAAGCGGAGTATAACCCATCGTCGTATCATATGACTTGCCTTGAAAAACTGCCGTCACCGATGAACCAGAACCGATATGGCAAACAATCATTTTTTCTGGCAAGATTTTTGCAGATTTCATATACTCCACAATCGAACCAACCGAAAGGCCGTGTGCACCATATTTTTTGATTTCGTGTTTATCCGCAAGTTCGGTATCAATTGCATAATATTTTGCAATTTCTGGGCGGTCGTTATGAAATGCCGAGTCAGAAATCGTCAGCACAGGTGTCCCCTCAAAAATCCGGACGAACTTTTCGATTTCATTCGCTACCACCGGCACATGTAGTGGGGTGCGGCGTTTTGCAATCTCGAGTTGTCTCAAACATTCGTCATCAACAATATGATCTTGCGTGAAATAATCGCCGGTTGCCACCACCCGCGCCAAAATCGCATCAAGCTTCACTTCCTCGGAAATGAAGCCTTTTTCGTCCAAAATCTTCTTCAAGAAGGAAACCGTGCGGCTCAAATCAGCCAACTCAGTCACAATTTTTTCTTTCGTCTCATCTGCTCGTTTCAAAGTACAAATCACTTTGCCACGCTCAAATTCGAAATGTAGTGAACACAAAAAATCGTTGTCACGATAAAGCGCATATTTGCGGGAAGCACTCCCAGGGTTGGTAATCAAAATCAATCTAGACTTTGCCATAAAACTCCTTATTTTGGAAAAATTATATCATAAATTCAACTTTTGTTCTATGCTGGTCTTCACTTCCTCCGCCACAATTGGCACGTCAGAAAGCAAAGCTGGTGCGAACAAAAGCAAAAACAAACTCAAAATCGCCAGCCATAGCGCAATCTTTTTTAGTAGCTGGAACAAAACCGTCATCATAATCGCCGCCGCCACGGCCAGAATAATTCTCACCGCCAGAACTGGCATTTCCCAATCAATCGCCATCTTCTGCACGAAGATGTCCAAGTTCCCACCATAAATCGGCAGTGCAAAGAAAATCAAAGCTACTCCCGCCGCTATCGGCAACAAGATAGAAAACAGCTTCCTCATATAGTTATTTTACCTGTTTTATGTTAAAATGTGAATATTCTGGGTGTGGCGCAGTTGGTAGCGCGCAGCGTTCGGGACGCTGAGGTCGCCTGTTCAAGTCAGGTCACCCAGACCATTTTTTCGGGGCTTGGCGCAGTTGGTAGCGCGCACGCCTGGGGGGCGTGAGGTCGGCAGTTCGAGTCTGCTAGTCCCGACCATTTCGATTGAGAGACAGGGAATTACCCTGTTTTTTAATGGTGATGTCCGTGATGATGCCCGAACTCAACTTCGCACACTTCCTCTTCGCAAGCTTCCGATTCCAGCTCCATATCAATCGTCGCGTGCTCCACCCCGCATTTCTTCAACGCTGCTTTGACGGCCCGTTTCACCTCCGGGTCGTATTCCTTCACTACCACATGTAGCGTCGCCAGATTATGGTATCCGTCTATACTCCTCACATGCACATGATGCACGTCGATCACCCCAGCTACTTTCCCCGCTTCCGCTACCATCTTTTTCACCGACACGTCATTCGGCGTTTTTTCCAAAAACAAATCCACAATCGACCGGAAATTTTTCACCGCCATCACCAAAATAAACCCAGCCACCCCAATCGACATCAACGGGTCAATCCAATTCGCTCCTG
The DNA here is from genome assembly GCA_964480855.1 of uncultured Candidatus Saccharibacteria bacterium. Lineage (GTDB taxonomy): Bacteria > Patescibacteriota > Saccharimonadia > Saccharimonadales > Saccharimonadaceae > Nanosyncoccus. The sequence continues at coordinate 7,032 of CAYZRN010000018.1, forward strand.
TCAATTTAATCAAAATCGCCCCCAAAAGTACCACTATCCACCCCAAAAAATCTTCCAACATATGCAGATTCACTGCTCGCTGGTTCAGCGACCCCTCTCCGCGCGTCACCACCGTCGCCACTCCGTGTACTACCAGCCCCACCACCGCCATCAAAATCATCCATCCCGACTGCACCTCCGTCGGCTCGAAAAATCTCCCCACGGCTTCGTGCAAAATCATCACCGACCCCACGACCAAAACCACCGTCGTAAACACGCTTCCCATCACCGAATACCTCACATACCCATAAGTATGTTTCTCGTCCAATGATTTTCGACTTTTCCGCTCGAGAACATACGACACCGCCATACTCAACACATCACCAAGGTCATGCACCGCATCCGACATAATCGTGATACTCCCCGTCAAAATCCCCCCGACCACCTCCGCACAGAAAAATACCAAGTTCAGTCCAAAGGCAATCAAAATTTTCTGGTCAGTTCTTCTTTTTTTCATATGCTAATTATAACTCGTAGTTAAAATATAATAAAATAC
>CAYZRN010000019.1:0-7394 GCA_964480855.1 uncultured Candidatus Saccharibacteria bacterium
CTATAGACTTTGCGAAAGCTGCGGAGCTGAAAACTAAACAAATGAAAAGTAACAAACTGAGACCTAAAAATTTTTATCTCATAATTCCCTTGAAGTTATAGGAGGATTGTAACGAAGACAAAAGAAGAAGGCAAGCGTAAGCAGGGGCTAATTTTCGGCAAATTGGGAGTTGTAGAGCTCGGCATAGAAACCGTTTTTGGCGAGAAGTTCGTCGTGGGTGCCCTGTTCGACAATGTTGCCGTCTTTCATGACGAGGATGAGGTCGGAGTTGCGAATAGTGGAAAGGCGGTGAGCAATGACGAAGCTAGTGCGATTTTTGGTGAGTTTGTCGAATGCGGCCTGGATTAGTCGCTCGGTGCGAGTGTCGACGTTTGAGGTGGCTTCGTCGAGAATCATCATGGGCGGATTGGCAATCATGGCGCGAGCGATAGTGAGAAGTTGCTTTTCGCCAGCGGAAATATTGTCGGAATCTTCTGAAATTGGAGTGGAATAGCTTTTCGGCAGAGATTCTATAAAATGGTCGATATTACTGAGACTGGTGGCAGCTTTGATTTCTTTGAGACTCGCGTGCGGGTTGCCGTAGCGGAGATTTTCCTCGATGGTGCCGGAAAAGAGCCAAGTGTCTTGGAGAACCATGCCGAAGAGATTGCGAACGTCTTCACGGCGCATTTCTTTGGTGGGGACACCATCGATGGAAATGTAGCCGGAGGTAGGATCATAGAAACGCATAAGGAGATTGATGATGGTGGTTTTGCCGGCGCCGGTAGGACCAACGATGGCGACTTGTTGGCCTGGGGCGATTTTGGCTGAGAGGTTTTTGATGACGGATTTTTTGCCGTCGTAGCTGAAATTAACATTATGGAATTCGACAGCGCCTTGGACCTTTGGAACTTTTTGAGGAATTTCTGGGTCTTTTTGTTCTTCGGGTTCTGATAAAAATTCGAAGATGCGTTCGGCGGCGGCGAGAGTTTGTTGGATGGCGGGAATAATTTCGGCGACGGAAGTGAGAGGGCGGTTGAATTGGCTAACGTATTGGATGAAGGCTTGGATGTTGCCAACGGAGATTTTGCCGGAAATGACGTAAAGTCCGCCGAGAATGCAGACGGCAATATAGCCGAAGTTGGTAATGATGTTGGTGATGGGGAAAGCGAGGCGAGAAAAGAATTGAGATTTCCAGGATTGTTCATAGAAAGTTTGGTTGACTTTGGTAAATGCTTTGACGGAAGTTTCGACGTGGGAGTTGGATTTGATGATGAGTTGACCGGAATAATCTTCTTCGATGATGCTGTTGAGTTTGCCGAGAGTTTTGCGTTCGGCGGCGAAATATTTTTGGGCTTTTTTCGCGACTTTGCCGGCGAGAAGGAGCGAAAGCGGGACGGTGATGAGGGCGATGGCGGAGAGTGAGAACGAAATCGAAAGCATCATGATGAGAATGCCGACGACTGTGGTGAGGCTGGCAATGGATTCGGTGAGACTGCTAGAGAGTGAGCTGGCGATTACGTCAATGTCGTTACTCATACGGGAAAGCGTGTCGCCGTATTGGTTTTTGTCGAAATAGGCGATTGGAAGACGAGAAATTTTTTCGAGGATTTCGGTACGGAGTTTTTCGGTGTATTTTGCGGTGGCGACAGTGATGAGGATGGACTGGAAGTAGTTGAGAATTGAGGAAATTAGGTAGAGGACGAGTAATAAATCAGCGAGGCGGATGATGGGTTTCCAGTTGATGGCTCCGGTTTCGAGAAGGCTATTTGTGGCGGAGGTAGTGATTTCGCCGAGAAGTTTCGGGCTGAGTACGGAGAGAAAAGCAGAAATGGCGGCGAGGACAATGGCGAAGAAGATGGCGTAGCGATATGGCCGGAGTGAGAGCACGAGATTTTTGAAGGTGGCTTTGGAGTTTTTGGCTTTTGTGGCGGAGATTGGATTACGCGGCATAGCTCAGCTCCTTTGAATATTCTTCGTCGGAAAGTTGAGACTTGACGATTTCGCGGTAGACGTCGCAGGAAACGAGGAGTGATTGGTGAGTGCCGATGCCGGCGACTTTTCCCTTTTCGAGGACGATAATTTTGTCGGCGTCTTTGATGGTGTCGACGCGTTGGGCGACGATGAGGACGACAGAATTTTTCGTGATTGGCTTGAGAGCGGCGCGGAGAAGTTTGTCGGTTTTCATGTCGAGAGCGGAGAAAGAGTCGTCAAAAAGATAGATTTTTGGATGTTTGGCGATGGCACGGGCGATGCTGAGACGTTGTTTTTGGCCGCCGCTGAAGTTGTTGCCGCTTTCGGCGACGTGGGCGTTGAATTTTTCGGGGAGTTTGTTGATGAAATTCGAGGATTGGGAAATTTTGGCTGCGGATTCGAGTTCATTCTCCTTGGCGCCAGGGATGGCGAAGGCGATGTTTGAGCCGATAGTGCCAGAGAAAAGGAGACCCTTTTGGGGGATGAGGCCGATATTTTTCATCAAGTCGGCTTCGGAATATTGTTTGATATTGAGATTGTTGACGAGAATTTCGCCAGAAGTGGCTTCATAGAAGCGAGGAATGAGGTTGATGAGGGTGGATTTGCCAGAGCCAGTTGAACCGATGACAGCGACGGTTTCGCCAGCTTCGGCGCGGAAGGAAATATTTTTGAGGACGTCTTCCTCGGCGTTTTCGTAGCGGAAACTGACTTTTTTGAACTCGAGTGAAGGAGTTTGGCTTTGCTCGCCAGAAGTAACTTTTTTCCAACGGATTTTTGATTTGGTTTTTAGGACTTCGTTGATGCGGGCGGCGGAGACGTTTGCTCGGGGAAGCATCATAAAGAAGAAAGTAAGGACGAGGAAACTGGTGGCGACGTGGATGGCGTATTGCATGAAAGCCATCATGTTGCCAAGATAAGAAATATCAGTTTCCATCAAGGAAATTCCAATCCAAATGCAGAGCAGGGCGACGCCGTTGAAAAGGAAGCCGAGAAGCGGGCTGACGAGCGACATGATTTTGTTGATGCTGATGATGGTGGAGGTGAGTTCGGAATTGGTGGCGGCGAATTTGCGTTTCTCGAGTTTTTGGTTGTTGAAGGCGCGGATAACGCGGAGGCCAGTGAGGTTTTCGCGGGTAAGAAGGGTGATTTTGTCGAGAAGTTTTTGGAAAAGTTTGAACTTTTTAACGACCGAGGTCAAAATGACGGTCGTGAGAACGAGCATGATGCCGACGGTAAGGGCGATAATCCAGGTCATATTCGGGGCGGTGGCGAAAGCTTGGAAGAGAGCGACGATGGACATCATTGGCGCGCGGAGCATCATTGAAAGCATCATGACGATGGTTTGTTGGACTTGGGAAATATCATTGGTGGTGCGAGTGATGAGGCTGGCGGTGCTGAATTTATCGATTTCAGAGATGCTGAAGCTGAGGATTTTAGTGAAAAAATCTTGGCGCAAATCGCGAGAAAAAGCGGTGCCGATTCTCGAGGAGAAGAAACTGGCAGAGATGGCGCTGATTGATATGAGGACGGCGTAGCCGAGCATTTCGAAACCGACGGTGAAAATATAATCTTTGTCGCCGGTGACGATGCCAAAATTGACGATTTTGGCCATGAGAGCGGGAAGCTGAAGAGTGAACCAAGTTTGGACGGCAATACTAAAAAGCAAGACGAGAACTTCGACCCAATAGGGTTTGAGGTATTTGAGCAATTTGAACATCAGCGTTTCCTGAGTTTTTTCGCTTGCTTTTTTAGCCAGCGCTTGGCGTCAGAGGTGAAATAGCGGCCAGTGCGTTTTTCATAGGCCATGAAGGAGTAGATGATGACGCCCATGAGGATATAGGAATAGTAGCTGAAGAAGCGCCAAAAGAGCATAGCCCAGAAGACATAGCCAGAGGTGAGATTACTGAAGACGAAGAAGAAGGAGCCTTCGGCGGCGCCAGCGTTTCCAGGGGTGGGGACGAAGTAGATGGTACTGGTGATGGCCAGAATCGTGACGAAACAGGAGAAAAAGTTAAGTTCGCCGCCAAAAGCGCGAAGGACGAAGAACGGGATAGCACTGATACAGATTTGGAAGAGGACGCTACAGCCAACGATGGCGAGAGAGAGCTTTTTGTCCTTCAAAATGGTGCGGACGCAGTTGGCATAATCGTTGAGTTTTTCCTCGGTTTTTTCGATGGTGGCTTTGCGATTTTTGATGATGTGGATTTTGGCGAGGAGTTTGACGCTCCAAGCGACGATTTTCGAGACGATTCCAGGGAAGAAAGTGGCGCCGATGATGGCGATGGGGAAAATGGCGTATATCATGAGGCCGAGATAGCCTGAGCCGAGGAGGCCGATGGAAAGATAGTGACCGAGGACGACGAAAGAGAAAATTGCGACGATGAGGAAGCCGATCTGGGTGGAAATCATACCAATAATAGGGATGGTGGCGTCATAACCCTTTTTGAGGCCGCGTTTGTTCATGTAGTAAATCTGGAAAGGTTGCCCACCGACGGCGGCAGGGGTGATGTTGTCGTAATAGCGGCCAAGAAGAACGACACGGGCGGCGGTGCGCCAGTCTTTTAGGTGGCAGCAACGCTTCATCATAAGGAAATATTTGAAAATCTCGGCGGAAATACCGAGGACGAAACAGAGAAGGGCGGGGATAAGGAGCCAGCCGTTCAGATTGACGGAACTGAGGCGAGCGGCGTTTTCTTTGCTACCAAACTCAGAGAGAGCCGTCCAGAGAATAACAGCGGCGTTAAAGAGAACAAAAACGATAATTAAGATGCGTTTGCGCCAGTTGGTGGTTTTTGTTTTGGAAGAAGGATTTTCCATAAATTTGATTATAGCACGTTTTTTGGATGGTTTTCTATTGACTTTTTTGACGAAGTGTGGTATAATGGTATATGAGGGGTGTACATTAAGAAAAAGAGGTGTTTTTGTGGAGAAAAAAGTTAAGATCCTGTCCTTTATGGCGATTCTGTCGGCAGGTGTTCTGCTGATATCGAATCTTTCCGCTACGAAGATTTTTTCGCTGGCGGGAATACCGTTTGACGGAGGGACGATTTTGTTCCCGCTGTCCTATGTGCTGGGCGATTTGGTCGTTGAGCTGTACGGCAAGAAAGTGGCGAAAACCGTGATTTGGTCTGGTTTTATGCTGAATGTCTTGGCTGTGGCGACGTTCTTTATCGTTCAGAAGTTACCGGCTTATCCTGGCTGGGAAAATCAGGCTGCGTTCGAAGCTATCCTTGGATTTGCTCCGAGAATCGTGGCGGGTTCCCTGCTCGCGTATGTTTCTTCCTCGCTGGTGAATAACGTAATCTTCGAAAAGATTCGCGAATCCCAGAAGACAGAGGAGAAAGAGAAGAAATTTTATGCTCGGGCTCTCGGTTCGAGTTTGGTTGCACATCTGATTGACGCCCTCATCTTCGAGACAGTGGCGTTTCTCGGCGTGTTGCCGTTCAAAGATTTCTTAATTCAGGCGGTTTTCGCCTACGCATCTGGCCTCTTGCTCGAGACCTTGCTTTATCCCGTTACGGCGATAATTGCTCGGATTCTCAGAAAGAGACTCGAAATTCGAATTTAACCCAAAACACCCCTTGCCCCCGTCCACAGCGGGGGCTTTTTCATGGTATAATTTTGGTATGAGATTTGAAATAGAGAAAGTCTTGCCGAACGGATTGGGGCGGGTTGGGAAGATTGTGACTGATCACGGCGAGATCAGGACGCCGGCTTTTATGGTGGTAGGGACGCATGGGCAGGTAAAATTTATGTCGAACGAAGATTTGCGCGAATTGAACGCGCAGGCGATGCTTTCGAATGGCTATCATTTGAGAAAAAAATCGGCCGAGATTGCTGAGGCTGGGGGGTTGGCGAAGTGGAGCGGATGGAGCGGGCCGACTTTGACGGATTCGGGCGGGTTTCAGGTGATGTCGCTGGGGTCGGGGCTGGGAAAAGTGGTGTCGATGGAGCGAGAAAAGGGGGTCGTGAATACGGCGCACAAGGATAGATTGGCGCATGTTTCGGAAAAAGGGGTGGATTTTGTCGATCCGTTTACGGGGGAGCCGGATTTTATCGGGCCAGAGGAGTCGATGCAGATTCAATGTAGAATCGGGGCGGATATTCACATGGCGTTTGATGAGCTGACGAGTTTGGCGGATGATTATGACTATAACGTGGAGGCTTTGGAACGGACGGAAAGGTGGGCGGAGCGGTCGCTTTTTGAGCACAAAAAACATTGTGACGACCTTGGTTATCACCAAAATCTTTATGGGGTTTTGCAAGGAGGGAGATGGGAAGATTTGCGGCGAAGGACGGCGAAGAAGTTGGGAGAGATGGATTTTGATGGGTTTGGGCTTGGAGGAGCGTTTTTGAAGGAAGATTTGGGAGAGATTTTGAGGTGGTGCGATGAAGAATTGCCCGTCGGGAAACCGCGGCATTTGCTCGGTTTGTCGCATCCAGATGATATTTTCGTGGGGGCGGAGATGGGGGCGGATACTTTTGATTGCGTGGCGCCGATGCGAGAAGCGCGGCATGGGAAAATTTATACGCGAGATGGGAATATTAATTTGCGAAAGTTTGCTGGCTCCGAGGAACCTCTGGATTTTGACTGTGATTGCGCGACGTGCAGGGCGGGGTGGACGCGAGGGCAGTTGAGGGAGCTGTGGCGCTCGGGTGATAGGGAGAAAAAACAACAATTTTTCAATCTCGCGTCGATTCATAATGTGAGGTTTATTGTTCGACTGACGGAAGAGATTCGCGAAGCGATGCTTGAAGATAGATTTTTTGAGTTTAAGGATAAGTTTTTAGGCAGATATATGGTATAATCGACTCAAAAGGAGGAAAATGAGTAAAAGTATTGAGGTTGACACAAAAACTTTTGTCAGGTTTTGGCTAGTGATTTTGGGATTTATCCTCGTGGCGTTGTTTATTTGGAAAGCGTGGCCAGGACTTTTGATTGTTGGTTTGTCGGCGTTCTTGGCGATTGCGATTCGGCCTTTGGCGTTGAGGATTAACGGCTGGTTTTTGAAGCAAAAGAAACAGGACAAGGAGAGATTGTCGGCAGTTTTGGCGTTTTTGGTGGTGATTTTGGCTTTTGCGGTGATTGTGGCAGTGATTGGGCCGGTCGTAGTGAGTGAAACGTCGAAGTTTATTGGTCAGTTCCCGACGATGTTTGAAAAGACGCTTGGTGGATGGGACGGAATTAACCAATTTGGGCGCAATTTGGGGATTGCGAACTTGCAGGAGAGTTTGGTAGCGACGGTTTCGGGAATTACGAGTGGAATTACGGATAATTTTGGCAATATGTTGATGTCGGGCGTGAGTGCGGTGTCGGGAGTGATGGTGACAGTGGGGTTGACGATTGTTTTGACGCTACTTTCTTTACTCGAGGGGCCGAAACTTTATGATCGTTTTTGGAAAATGTTGAGCGGAAAAAGAAAGAACGAGATGATTGAGGA
>CAYZRN010000020.1:0-7335 GCA_964480855.1 uncultured Candidatus Saccharibacteria bacterium
TGTTTAATGTGGACGAAGAAGGACTGACAAATAATGGCCTGCAGAAACAGCTCCATGACCTCATTATACCACACGAGGCGATTTTTGTCAATGCTAAGCTGGAAGAAGAAATGGCGGGAATGAGCCGAGAAGAGCGGAAAGAGTTTTTGAGAAGCTATGGCGTGGAGAATGATGCGCTAGAAGAACTGATTAAGGCGGCGTATAAAACTCTCGGATTGCAATCTTTCCTGACGGCTGGCAAAAAAGAATGCCGAGCCTGGACAATCAAAAAAGGTTCGACGGCGCCAGAGGCGGCGGGGACAATTCATACTGATTTCCAGCGTGGGTTTATTGCTGCAAACATTTGTAACTTCGATGATTTGAAAGCGCTCGGTTCAGAACAAGCCGTGAAAGCGGCGGGGAAATTGCGCACCGAAGGCAAAACCTACGTCATGCAAGACGGAGACGTGGTCGAGTTTAAATTCAATGTCTAGTTCTAGACAAGCGGGAACCATTCTTGGACAACAAAATCATCGCCAGCGACATCGGCGACGGCCAAAATTGGGTCAAAGGTTTTGAACTCTGGTTTGAACTTGAGAAATGATTCGGCGGCATAGCACATTTTTTGTTGTTTTTTCTCATCGATGGCGGCCAAACCACCACCAGCAAAATCGTTTTTGCGGTATTTTACTTCGGTGAAATAGATTTTGTTGTCCAGAGTGGAAATGATGTCGATTTCATAGAAAGGGGTTTTGTGGTTGCGGGCTAGAATTGTGTGACCGTGGCGGACGAGATATTCTGCGACGGCCGTTTCCCCTTTGGTGCCGATTTTTGTTGTATTTTTTACAACATTTTCATGGGGTTGGAAGCCGGTGAGGGATTTGCAAGGCTCGAAACTGAGGCGATGCTCTGGAGTGACACCAAATTTCCCTAGGGCGGCGCGGTGGGCAGCGGTGCCATAGCCAACGTGTGTTTCGAAACCATATTCAGGGTACTTCGCGGCGAGCTCGACCATGTAGCGGTCGCGGGCGACTTTGGCGATGATGGAGGCGGCGGAGACGGCGCGGATGAGACCGTCGGCTTTGACGAGAGTGGAGACATATTTTTCGAGCGGAGTGCCAGCGAGAAAATTCACTTTGCCGTCGATGATGATTTGGGAGAAAGGGACGCGGAGAGACTGAACGGATTTGACGGCGCGGGCGGCGGCTAATTTGAGAGATTTGGAGAGCCCAAATTCATCGAGCTCAGAGCTAGAAACCCAGCCAAGGCCGGTGGCGGAGGAGGCGAAAATCAGCTCGCTGAGGCTTTCGCGCTTCTTCGGGGAGAGTTTTTTCGAGTCGGCCAAGTCAGCATACCAATCTTGTTCGGCCTCTGGTAAAATTACGGCTCCAACAACAAGTGGCCCGGCCCAAGGGCCGCGGCCAACTTCGTCGATTCCAAGGATTGCCATATCTAAGCGGCAGCTGGAGTTTCGGTTTTGGTTTCTTCTGTGACTTCAACCTTCGGCTCTGCTTTGACGGTGGTGTCGTTGACGGCAGCGCGGTCAAAATCTTTGGCAGAGAGACGAGCGGATTTGCCAGAGCGTTCGCGAAGATAAGAAAGGTTGTTGCGGCGAACTTTGGCACGTTTGACGATTTCGACTTTCTCGACTAGAGGAGAGTGGAGCAAGAAGGATTTCTCGACGCCGACACCAGAAGCAATTTTTCTGACGACGATGCGGGCGGTGTGGGAGTCTTTTCTGTCAACACAGATAACAACACCTTCGAAAACTTGGGAACGGAATTTTTCGCCTTCTTTGATTTTTTGGGTGACTTTGACGGTATCACCGGAACGGACGTCGACAATTTTTGCTTTCTTTTGAGCGTCACCGATTTTCTTTAGGATTTCAAAACTCATATTTTACCTTTTATTTTAGACAATTAGTGGTATTTTATCACATTTTCCCTCTTTTGGGAAGAGAGAATATAAAATTCTCCCCCTCCTACGAGTGCTAGTTTTTTTGGATTCTAATGCCTAGCACTCGTAGGAAGGGGAGAGACAAGTAAAGGGACTATGGGAGGATGATGCCGCTACCGCCTTTCCCACGATTCTTTTCGTTATTCCTTTGGCGACGAAGCTCTTCGTTGAAGGCAGCGTCGGCAGCAGATTCACTTTCGAATGTTTCGAGACGAGGGCGGGGAGGAGCGGGGGCTGGAGATGGTGCTGGAGCGGGCGCGGGCGATGGGGATGGAGATGGTGCTGGAGCGGGGGCTGGAGCAGGTGGAGTATAACCTTGGGCCATGGATTCGAGAATGGTACGTTGGCTGCCTTTAATGCTGCCTTGGAGCTGGGCGTTGTGCAAGGTGTCATAGGCAAGACGTCGCAAAGATGCAGAGTCTTCGGCAGACATGGTGCCACTTTGGAGCCGATCGGCATAGCGTTGCAACTCTGCGCCGTCCATGGTAGCCATTTGCTCTTGTTTGAGACCACTGACGACAGAGGCTTGGTAGGACTCAATAGTGCCGTTGGCAGTAGCGCCAGTGTTGCGAGAAGCATAAGCGAAGGTCGAACGAGAGTAGTTTTTGTAGTCGCCAGCCCATTTGTTCATAAGGTTAGACGAATACGCGCGACGTGCGGCATCGGAAACTGTCGTACCATTGTTTCTTGCAGTAGTTTCGGCGTTGGCCATAGCGTTATGAACGGCTTGGCGACCGTCTTCGCCTTTGCGGGAAAGGACATTCTGGTAGGCACGGATGCCGATAGTATCGCCACTCAGAATGGCAGTTTCTAGGCCTCTTTGGAGGGCGACGAAGTCATCGGCGTGGTCGGAATTCATGATGTTGCTTTCTGTAGCTTCGATGTCGGCATTCTCGCGTTTGAGTTGGGCTTGGGAGAGGAGAACACCGCGGTCGAGAGGAGAGATACCAACTTCGGCTTCGATGTCTTCGCTGGTTTGACGGTTGAGGACTTGTTGAGCGCGAGCGGCGCGGAGACGATCTTGGGCGGTAGCGCGGTCGCCCTTGGCGTTGACGCGATCTATCATACGTTGGGCAGAGCGAGTTTGACGGTTGCGAGCGTGTTCGGCGCGAGCGGTTTGGACGCGGTCACTACTATTGATGGCGTTGTTGCTGGCGCGTTTGGCGCCGCCACTCAATCTACCACCGACACGGCTGCCAATGCCAGAAATCTTGGCACCGAGATTGCCCATGAGAGCGAAGGAACCTTTGAGGAGAGAGGGGATAAGGAAGAAAGGAATGACACCGACGAGCATAGCGGCTAGAGTGTACCAGAAGCCACCCTCATCTTTGGTGCCGGAGCCAACACCACCGGCTTCGAGTAAGAGTGTTGAGGCGAAGGAGCCGGCACCCATGAGGGCTCCTGCAATCGGATAAAGCATGAGGAGAGCAGTGAAGAGTTTGACCCATTTGTCAAAGAACTTTTTGGTGTTAGGAAGGATATAACAGACTATGGCTATTGGAGCGATAGCTACAAGGATGATAACACCAGCTTGACGAGCACCAAGGAGAACAAAGAAGAAGAATATGGCTACGAGGGCAGCGATGAGGCCGCCAAGAATAGCGGGGAGAACAGCGAGAATGACCGTCCAGCCACCGAAGTAGATGGCGGCGATACAGCCGATGACGGCAAGACCGCCAGTACCAAGGACGGCAGCGTTGGCGAGGCTACCACTGTTACTGTTGATAGCCATTTTCATGCCATTTTGGGAGAAGTCAGGGTTGAGACCGATTTGTTTGGCGAGGCCGTCGAAGAGGCTGTAGAGTGATGAGCCGAGAATGTTGGACAAATCGACCGCGAGTTGACAGATAATAAAGGAGAGATTGATAAGTAAAATTGCTATGATGAGTTTCGGCAAAGCTTTCTTGATACCATAGTTATCGATGCCTACACCGGTGAGTTGGGAGAAGATGATGACGAGGAGAATGATGACGAGAGCGATGTTGGCAAAGTTTTGGAAGATGTTCCAAGCGAAGGCGACAGCATTAGTTTTGTCGACGCCAGAGATAGCGGAGGGGGCGGAGGTAGACAAAATTGTTGAGTCGATGTTCAAAAATGGTTCGACTGTGTCAATATACATGCTGGTAGTAGCATTGGCGATGAGTTCGATGAGCGGACAAATAATCCAACCGAGAGACGAGCCAGCCTGGTCACATTGGGACTCAGCATCGCTGTCGATGCCGGTGTTCATGTCTGCGACAGAAATTGGAGAATCCTGCGACAAATCATCTACGATACCAATGTTGCCGATGGCGTCGCCAATTTTAGAAACTTGAGACTCACTGAGTCCACTTGAGAAAACCAAAGCGATTTCTTTGATTTTGTTGACAAGATCGGAGAAAGAGAGCTCGCTACCGCCAAACATATTGTCGGACCCAAGACCGATGACTTAGTCGCTGGTGCCAGCCTGGACGAGACAATTCTCGTGGAACCCTTTTTTGCTTTTGATGTAGAGAGGCACTTCGACATAACCTTCGTCTTTGTAACTGTCTACCAGAGCGCGGTTAAGCTCATTCGGTTCGTAGCAACGAATATCACCACCGTGTTTCTTGTAGTAGAAGTGTTCTATATACCATTGGTATAGAACTAGCTGTTCGAGACGATTATATTTCAGGGCGGTAGCGTTGCCGAATTTGGTGTAGTAGTTCAAGCCCGAGAAGGCGGTGCCAGATGTGCTGGTCATATCTGAAGCAACGGAGATAAAGTGGTTAGCAGAATCTGGTTTGACGATTGAATAGGTAGTCAAAGGCACAGCGCCAGTGATGACGGCACCGGTTTTTGTACCGTCGGACATAGTGACAATTTTATCGCTCTTTGTTGACTCGTCTTTACTATGACGAGTAAACTGGAAGTTGTCAATTTCTTGGCCGGCCAAAATTCTGAAATTATCGTAAGTGCTACAATCTACCTCACCAAGATACGTGCCGTCAAGACTATAATTAGGATAGCTACACACGTGCGCGATTGTGTATTTCCCATGTTCGCCGGTGCTGATAATTTCTTGGTAAATTTTTGCAGCTAACTTCTCAAGACTGTAGCCGACATCCGAGAAGTTGATGGTTGGACAGCTGTAGGTGTGTTGTGCGGACCCAGCATAGACGTCTACTATACTGAAACCATCTTCCGATAAACAATCAATTTCTAGTTTCCCTTCTTTCGGCGTGAATTTGATAGGATATTTTGTCGAGAAAGCCGTTTCATTGACACTTAATTTTGTATTACTACTCAGCGTGTCCCCATTATTATTACAAAGAAGAGCGGTCGTCTTATACTTCTCGTTGAAATGAACTTCAAAATCACCAGTAATAACCGTGGTGAGAAAGTCGTTAAACATCTGGTTATCGGTCCAGAAGAAGATTTCTATACATTGGGTATCCGAAACACCTTCAATGCTAGACTTATATCCCAAAAGTCCGGTCATGAAACTATCAATCATATCGTTGTGGTTGACGACGACATTGCGGAAATCGGAAAAGTCGGCTTCCTGAAGTTCACGCATGACGGCATGGAATTTGTCGCCATAGCCAGTGAAGAGTTCGTCGCAAGTCAAGTTAGTTTTTTGTCCCCAAATTTGGTACCACTGAGTCAAATCATAGGCACTGGTCGGGACTTTGATGTCAGCTTGGTCGTTTTGGATAATATCATCGGAAAATTTGCCAATGTCACCATATTCAATCGGAGAACGAAGGCGGTTTTTCTGGTAACATTGGTAGGCGCCAGTCAAAATACTCTTTTCTAGGACGCGGTCAAGATATTCGCTATCAACGCTATCTGCAAAAACAGCCGAGGAAGAAAAAACTAAAGAAAAGAAGCCGGCGGTTAGAAATAGAAAGATTTTGAGACTTTTAGTTTTCATTGAAGCACCCTCTTATGATTTCTCCTATGGCTTTTTCGACAATTGACTCAGCCAGTTCGCTATTCTCGCGAACTTCAGAATCTTTTTGTTGCAAAATAGTCAGGTCGTCACTACTGATGGACTTCGGCTCGATATCGCTAGAGATAATCGAGTCGGCATCAAAATATTCCAACAAAATCACAAAGGCACCAAGACGGATTTTTAGCTCGGTAGTTTTCGCGGTGGCGAATTTTTTGGCGTTATAGTAGGCGAGGTCGTTATATGGGGCGTAGAAATTGTCAATATATTCGCTTGCGCTGGTGAAGCCAACTTCTTGGTATTTTGTGAGGAGGGTTTTGGGTTCAATGTCGCCCAATTCGACATGCTTTTCCAAAAACTCGAGGTGGGTGGAATAGTTAACTTCTGACTCGGCGGCGAGGGGCTCGAAGAGCGTGCGAGCTGTGGCGAGAAAAGCCTGTTTTTCTTCCTTCGTGCCGGACTCGAGCACAGAATCCAAGGAATAATAAATGTAGGAATCGTATTCTTCGGTGATGGCGGTGGATTTCTTCTCGCCGTGGAGAATGTAGTTGGCGTATTGGTTGAAATCGCTGGAACCGCCGGGGTTGGTGGCAGCGGAAAAAATCCAGACGCCGACCAAAACAAGAACAAAAACTACCACAATGGCGGAGATGAGGATGAGTTTTTTGCGTTTGGCAGTGGGGTCTTGGTTAGCTAAATAAGTGTTCGCCCCCCCCCCAGAAGAAAATTCTGGTGCGGCAGGTTGGGCGGCCGAAGAGAAGACAGGGGTCTGTGCGTTATCCATATAATTTATTATAGCATAAAAAGCATGAGCACAATAGAAAAATTTGCGCTTTAGCGTTTCAGGGCGAGGCGAATGCGCTCGGAAGTCGGGAGCGAAGGATCGATTTCTTCGAGGGCAGCGGTGGCTTCTTTCATTTGGAAGCCAAGCGCCATGAGAGCATCTAGAGCTTCGTCATGGTCGTTGAGACTGTGGCGAGCCGGAGTGAGCGAAGACGGGTCGCCGACTTTGTCGACTAGTTCGAGAATGACGCGTTCGGCAGATTTCTTCCCCACGCCGGAAGCACTGGAGATGAAAGCAACGTTGCGGCTAGCGACAGCGTTTCTGACTTCCTCGGCGGTGCCGAGGCTCATGATGGAAATGGCGGCTTTTGGACCAATACCGTTGACGGTGATGAGCATCTCGAAAAGACGCTTGGCGGCGAGGGACGAAAAGCCAAAAAGTTCTTCGGAATTTTCGCGGATGGAATGATGGGTGTAGAACTTTTTTTCTTCGTCGAGATTTGTTGCGTCGAAGTCGGGAGCGGGGACGGTCAGCTCGTAGCCAACGCCATGAACATCAATAATGATGGAAGTAAGGAATTTTTCGACCACGCGGCCAGATATGTGAGCGATCATAGTATATAATATTATATATGAAAATAGAGATTTGTGTCAAACCTGGGAGCAAAATTGAGAAAATCGAAGAAAAAGAGGGGAGTTTGACG
>CAYZRN010000021.1:0-7277 GCA_964480855.1 uncultured Candidatus Saccharibacteria bacterium
AGGGTTGCGCGAAGTGGATTTTTGATCGATTGAGATGGCGGGAGAAAGGCCGGTAATCATGTCGACATCGGGTTTATCCATGATACCGAGAAACATGCGGGCATAGCTCGAGAGAGATTCAACATAGCGACGCTGGCCCTCGGCATAGATTGTATCAAAGGCTAAACTGGACTTCCCAGAACCGGAAAGGCCGGTAATCACGACTAGTTTATCTCTGGGGATATCAACATCGATATTTTTCAAATTATGCTGACGGGCGCCACGAATTTTGATGAAATTGTCATTTGGTTCCATGTGGTCTCTCGTTAAAACGCTAAGATTATACACCTTTTATGTTAAAAAGTCCAGACAGGAAAAAGCCCCGCTCGGGGGCGGGGCTAGACTACTGAGCTCTAATGTAGTCGCAGTTGATCCAGACGATGCCGTCGGGATCTTTGGTGATACCTTTCGGGAAAAGCTGTTCCCAATCTTCGATGTTCTCAATATCCCTCACCAGCACTCCGATGAAATAGCCGTTAGACTGATCGAGAGGCCGAGACCAATATTCGGTCTTTTGTTCGAGGAAGATTTTCGAAACTTTGACTTCGACCGACGATTCGCTAACCCGACCATAGCTGGTGGTGTCAACGAAAAGCGATGCGTAGTCATCGACGACGATGGGCTCAGAGCGGACGTTGGGTCTTCCCGTAATCACAACCGAGGTAGCTTCCTTCTCAATCCGAAAATAGTCATAGTCAAATTGTTCGGGTCGCTTCTGTAAACCCTTGGCGACTGCGGAGAATGAAAAAACCAACGCCAGTAACCCTACGGATATCACGAAAACTTTAAGTACTTTTTTAAACATTTTACACACCCCTAAAATATTCAAAATTTTTTTGTAAACTCTCCTTGCAAAGAGCTTACCCTTACATTATAGCACAAGCGGTTTAAAAAGTCAATAGTAAAACATCATTTTAGGAAATTAACAATGGCCGTAGCGGCGGCGGCACCTTCGGCGGCAGCACCAATAGCCTGTTTGAGCGAGCCAGCACGAACGTCGCCAGCGGCAAAAACCCCTGGTTCTTTCGAGAGGTAGTCGTTGTCGGTGATGATGTAGCCAGCGGCGTCGAGGGTATAGGGAGGCATGAAGCTAGAGGAGGGGACTTTGCCGATGAGGACGAAAATACCGTCAAAGGACTCGAGATCGAGAGATGTCGGCTCGGTCGATTCGAGGATTTTGACGTTGTCGTGGGTTTTTAGTTCGTCGATGAGGGATTTTTGGGCCTTTATAGGGGAGTGGGAGACAAGAGTGACGGATTTGGCGGTTTTGGCGAGAGAAATGGCCTCGCCGATAGCGGAATTGCCGCCGCCAATCATGAGGACGTTTTTGCCAGCATAGAGAGAGCCGTCGCAGAGAACGCAATAGGAGACGGGTTTGGTGGTGGGGAGAGAAAGTTGTTTCGGGGCGGAGCCGGTGGCGACGAGAACGGCGCGAGAGAGGACTTCCTCGCCGTCGATAATTAGCGGGCGAACAGAGGTGCAGGTGCCATAGGAGAAGTTTGCACCGAGGTTTTTGGCTTGGTTGAGGAGCTTTTCGGCGAGCTCCTTCCCCTCGCCGTCAAAAGCGGGAAAATTGGAGATGTGGGTGATTTCCTCGAGAGCGCCACCGAAATTGGTGCTTTCGAAAACTTCGACGGAAAGGCCGGCGCGGCGGGCATAGATGGCGGCCATGATGGCGGCGGGGCCAGAACCGATGATTGCGAGGTCGAGCATTATTCTTCTCCTGTGTATTGGATGCCGTATTGGGCGTAGAGGAGTTTCATGTAGAGTTCGGACATTTCGTCGGAAAGTTGGACGAAGCTTTCGTCGATTGCGACGGGCATGATGAGGAATCTCAGAGGTGAGTTGGTGCCGCCACAGATTTCTTGGCTGTCGCCATAGGCGAGTTCGCCAGGGATGGTGACGATGCGGGCGCCACCGAGACGCATGCCGGAAACGCCGATATACCAACCTTCGATGAGATAATCGCGCTCGACGACGAGGGGAGCGTTGAGTTTGGTGGGGGAGTCATAGTTATCGAAGCTGGAGTCGAAAACGGTTTCGTCGGCGCACCAACCGATGTAGTAGGCGCCATATCCAGCAGAGGTGACATCGAGTTTTTCGCCGTCACCGATTTTTAGATCCTCGGTTTCGACAGTGGATTTTTCGTTGGCGGCGGTGGCGTTGAAACCTTTGACGTTCGAGCGATAGCCGACGAAAGATTCGAGATATTTGGACGAGAGAGCGTTGGCGGCAGATTCGTATTCTTCGTTTTTGGCGGAATAGGCGGATTCGAGCTCAGCAATCAGCTCCTCGTCGACGGCGGAGAGATCGCTACCGCTGGAAGAATTAGCGCTAAGGATGATGGCGATATAGACGGCGACCGAAGCGCCGAGCATGAGAGCGGCGATGATAGCGATAAAAATCCGCTGTTTTGGGCTAGTTTTTAAATCTTTTTCCTGCATTTTACCTCCAATTAGACAATTTCGGCGTGAAAATCATCTGACAATTTTTTAACAATTGTTTCAATTATAGCAGAGATTTCCGCGGAATCGAGGGTCTTCTTCGGGCTGGAGAAAGAGAGGTGGAAGGAAAGATTTTTGTGCGGGGCGGAGTCGGGGCGATAGATTGAGGTCGGGGCGAGGGTGAAAATCAGACCTTTTTCCTCGAGAACGGAGAGGATGGCGCTTTTCACGGCGACAAAATCGAGATTTTGGGGGACTTTCACGGTCAAATCGCGCGAAACTGGGGGGAATTTCGAGAGAGCGAAGGAGCTGGATTTGGTTTTTGGCGCGTTGAGCAGTGTTTCGTGATTGAGCTCGACAGCGGAGATTTTTGAGGCTAATTGGAACTTTTTGAGACCCGAGGAGCGAACTTCGCCGAGCGTGGCAAGAGGTTGGTCGCCGAGAGAAACAGAGGCGGAGTGAAGCGGCTCGAAGAGGGTGGTTTTTGTCTCGAGAGGGAGAAATTCATAGCCGGAAATGCCGAGAAAACGGAAAAGTTGCTCGAGGAGGTTTTTGGCGGAATAATAGTCGCCGAGAGAGACGAGAGCGAGGTGGGTTTCCATTTCCGGGACGTGTTCGTCGGTGAGGCCGAGGGATTTTTTGGAGATTTGGTTGATTTCATAGAGAGAGAAGTCGGTAAAGCCGGCGCGCTCGTTTTCGCGAATTTTGTCGAGGAGGCTGGGGACGAGGCTCTGGCGGAAACATTGGAGCTCGGGGGAGATGGAGTTGATGATTTGGTAGGAATCATCGGGGTTTTCGAGAACTTTGGACTGGAGGTCTTTGCTGACGAAAGAATAGGTGAGAACTTCGTTGGCGCCGAGTTTGGCGGAGAGAAAATCGCGCAATTTGGTTTTGAAGGCGAAAATTGGGTCAACTTCTGACTCGATGAAGGGGCGATTGGGGACGCGGAGAGGGATGTTGTCGTAGCCCAAGAGACGGCCGACTTCTTCGACGATATCTTCTTTGATGTGGATGTCGGTACGCCAGAAAGGTGCCGTGACAACAAGGGAGCTCTCTGTGGCTTCGACCTCAAAAGAGACGTTTTCGAGGCATTTTTTGACCTGTTCGGTGGTGTATTTGGTGCCGAGAACAGAGTTGATGAATTGTGTTGTAATTTTTACAACATTTTTGCTTTCCTTGGCGGGGTAACAATCACAGATTGCCTCTTTAGAGCCACCGAGGGCTTTGACTGCCTCAAGGAGAACATCGACGGTCTGACCGGCAGGTTGACCCTTGGTGAAGCGAGTGATTGCCTCGGAGAAAATACCGTGAGCCATTTGGGTTTTGCGGAGATTGTAGAGAGAGAAAGTCGCGGATTCGAGGATGATTTTTTTGGTCGAGATGTCGATGGCGGTGTTTTTCCCTCCCATGGCGCCAGCGAGAGCAACAGGGGTGTTGTTGGAGGTGATGAGGATATCGGTCGGACAGAGGTCGACGGTTTTGTCGTCGAGAAGCTGCATTTTTTCGCCAGATTGGGCAAGGCGAACGATGATTTCTGGCTCGTTTTTGCCACCGACGGCGACGAATTTGTCGTAGTCGAAAGCATGGAGAGGTTGACCGGTTTTTAGCATCAAAATGTTAGTCAAATCGACGATTTTCGAAACAGGGCGCATGCCGGATTTATAGAGAAAAACGTCATCTTTGGTGAAATATTTGTCGCTAGAGAGATAATCGGGGTCGATATCGAGTACGGCGCAGGAGTAGCGAGGGCAGATTTTTGGGTCGGTGATGGTGATTTTTGGCAAAAATGTTGTAAATTTTACAACGTTTTCTGACAGATAGGCTGGCTCGGTGAATTTTTCGCCCAAAATACCGGCGATTTCGCGCGCAAAACCGACTAAACCGAAGCAATCGGGGCGATGGGTAAGAGATTTGTTCTCTATATCGAGGATGATGTCATTCAAATCGAAGACATCGGCAAAATTGTCGCCTGGGGCGGCGTCTTTTGGGCTGATTTCGATAATGCCGTCGTGGTCTGCACCCTCAAAACCGAGTTCATCGGCGGCGGCGAGCATGCCGTTCGACTCAAAACCACGGAGTTTTCTGACAGAGAGACGGAAATTTTCGTTGCCGAAGGTCGAGGGGACGATGGCCCCTGGCATAATCCAGGCGGCGAGCATGCCGGCGTGGACGTTG
The DNA here is from genome assembly GCA_964480855.1 of uncultured Candidatus Saccharibacteria bacterium. Classification (GTDB taxonomy): domain Bacteria; phylum Patescibacteriota; class Saccharimonadia; order Saccharimonadales; family Saccharimonadaceae; genus Nanosyncoccus. The sequence continues at coordinate 4,659 of CAYZRN010000021.1, forward strand.
GGGGCGCCACAAACGACTTGGACATTTTTTTCGCCGTCGAAAATTTGGCAAAGGGAGAGATGGGTTTCAGGGATTTTTTCGCAAGAAACGACCTTGACGATCTTGATGCCGACGTATTTCTCGGCGAGAGATTCGGTACCCTCGATTTCCACAAGGCGGGAGCCGATGAGTTGCAAAAGCTCAGGGGTCGAGACTTTGATGTCGACGTATTGTTTTAGTGCGTTGAGCGAGATTTTCATTGGAACTCCTTCAAAAATTCAAGTTTGCCAGATTCGAAATAGCGGACATCGGTGATGCCGTGTTTGAGCATGACGAGACGATCGATGCCGCCACCCCAAGCGAAACCTTTGTAGACCTCTGGGTCGATGCCGGCGCAACGTAGGACATTGGGGTGAATCATGCCGCAACCGCCCATCTCGAGCCAACCGTCGCCTTTGCCGCCGAGAGATTTCGGCTTTTCGATGAGAAATTCAACAGAAGGTTCGGTGAAGGGGAAATAGCCAGGTTGGGTTTTGATGTTGAGTTTTTGGCCATAATAGGACTCGAAAAAGTGCTTCCAAACGCCGAGGAGGTCGCCCATGGTGGCATCTTTTGAAACGAAAACACCTTCGCATTGGTAGAAAGTGTGTTCGTGAGTGGCGTCGACGTCTTCGTTTCTGAAACCACGACCAGGGATGACGACAGCGATGTTTTTCCCTGCCTCGAGGTTTTTCTTGTATTTTTTGAGGGCGCGATGCTGCATGGTGGAAGTGTGAGCAGGAGGGATGAAGCCTTCGGTGGTGCGGAAAGTGTCGTAGCCGTCGCGGGCGGGATGGCCTTCGGGGAAGTTGAGACTTTCGAACATGTGGAATTCGTCATCAAGCTGGGACGATTCCATCACATCAAAGCCCATTTTAGAGTAGATTTCGATAACGCGATCGAGCTCAGCGGTGAGAGGGTGTTTTGAGCCAGAAAAGCTAGAAAAAGGAGCGGAATTTTCAGCAAAAGGGGCGGTGAGGTCGATGGGTTCGACGGCGACTGACTCAGCGGCAGCCTCGAGCTCGGAGATTTGTTGAAGGAGAGATTGCTTTTTTTGGTTGATTTTCTCACCAAAAGCTTTGCGTTCTTCTGGCGGAAGGGTTTTTAGTTTGGCATATTCAGCACCAAGGCCTTTTAGTGCGGATTTGAGCTCTTCTAGTTTTGACATGTTTTTATTATACCATATCTGAAAAAATAGTGGTTGAGTTGACTTTCGTACTCTAAAATGATATAATTTCGAAAAATCGTTCCTTAAAAAATATAGGGGGTAAAAAATGGAAAACAAGAGACACGTTTTTATTGTCAACCCGGCAGCTGGAAAGGATAGTTGCTTGAAAGAGATGGAGGATTTTGTGGACTCGTTCTCTGCTTCTAACCTGCGCTGTGAGCTGGAAACGTCGCTCGGCAAGGGCGACTGCGAACGTATCGCGAAGCGAATTTGTCTCGAAGCTGCCGACGAAGACGACCATGTTTGTTTTTATGTCTGCGGCGGAGACGGAACGCTGAACGAAGTCGTGAACGGAATTATGCATTCTGGGCAAAGCGAAAGAGTAGCGCTGACACACATCCCGCGAGGTTCTGGAAATGATTTCATCAAAAATTTTGACTCCATCGACGAAAAAACCGACCTGATAAAATTTTTCCTCGGTAATGTCAGAGGGCAAAAGATTGATGTAATCAAGGTAAACGACCGTTATTGTTTGAGCATTTGTTCGTTCGGGCTGGACGCGCGAATCGGGACGAATATCGAGCGATTCCGGAGACACTGGTGGTTGAACGGAAAACGTGCCTATATCGCCAGTTTTTTGACGAATATCTGGAAGGGTATCGGCAGGAAAATGACGATTGAGTTCACGCAGGAACAAGACGATTTTTCCCTGACTCAAACACTGAGTGGGGATTGGTCGATGGTTTGCGTGGCAAACGGAGCGTTTTATGGCGGATCTTTCCATCCGGTACCGGAGGCGAAGATTGATGACGGAATTTTGGACGTGTTGTTCGTAAAGAAAATGAGCACTTTGAGACTACTTTTCCTCTTGAGTGCTTATAAAAACGGCGACTACAAAAAATTCCCGAAGCTGATTCGACATTTTAGCAACGTGACAAGTTTGCGGCTGGAAACCGACCAGCCTGAACCGGTGAATTTGGATGGCGAGCTGCTGATGTCGAAAGACACAGAAGTCGAGCTCATTCCGCACTGTTTAACCTTTTTTACTCCAGAACCTTAAAAAATCCCCCGGGCGACCGGGGGTATTTTTTAGATGAGGATGATGAAGATGAGGGAGATAATCGCCAAGATAATCAAGACGGCCCACACCCAAGAAAATTTGCCGGTTTTTTCCATTTCTTTGAGATATTCGGAAGATTCGGTGAAGTCTTTGTCTTCCTGGGCAGAAGTGGAGTCGAGTTTCGCTCGCAAATCGGCGTTGACTCGTTCGGTTAGTTTTGTATTTTCGTCAGTTTTTGATACCATGATACCCATTTCTGTTCCTTTTTCTAATTTTCTTACAATTGTACCATTATCTGTGTTATAATGCTAATAATATCACTTTTAAGGAGGTTACATGGCAGCAAACAAGCCAAAGAAGACCGCGACAAAGT
>CAYZRN010000022.1:0-6996 GCA_964480855.1 uncultured Candidatus Saccharibacteria bacterium
TCTTCTCCGCCATCGGGGAGGAGCTGGGGCTGATCGGCTGTCTGGCGGTGCTGGCCCTGCTGGGGCTCATCGTCTTCGCCTGTCTCCGCCTGTCCCGGCAGACGGAGGACCCGTTCTTCCGGGACGCCGCCATGGGCGCGGCGGGGGTGTTCGGGGTTCAGCTTTTTTCTGTGTTCTCGATATCTCGGGTCATGCGCCCCCACTTCCGCCCAAAAAGCTTCCGAGTGGTCCATATGATTCAGATGCGCCAGCTCGTGCAAAATCACATAATCCCGCAAAACTTCCGGCACATTCATCAGCCCAATGTTCAGCGAAATTGTCTTTGTTGTCGAACAACTCCCCCATCTCGTATTCGCGTGCGACAACCGACATTTTTCATATTTATATCCGTGTAAATTCGCCAGATATTCTAACCGATAGGGAAGATACGCCTTCGCCTTTTTTGCCAAGATTTTCTTTTTTGCGTCGCGCGCTTTTTGGGTCTTCGGGTCTTTGATTGGCAGTTGTTTTCGAATTGCTTCGCGGTTTGAATTCAAAAACCTTTTTGCGAGAAAACTCCCCGCATATTTCGGTATGCTCATCTGTAATCTTCCCGACGTCGACACGGAAAATTTTACTCCCGTCGTTAACGGATTTTTGCGGACAATTACTTCACCAAATTCTTCGTCTTTTAGAATCATTTCAACTGCGAAAGCACGTGGCGTAGTTGAGTTTCAAAAGTATGTTTTCCAGAAAGGACAATTGGTTCTTCAAAATCTGTCGGTGCCTCGAGCAAATCGATTTTTTCTTCATATTCAGCCTTGGCTTTCGCGACCGACTTCAAACGAGTTTTCAGCCTTGCGCGAATCGTCCCCACGTCAGTCTGAATCCAAACTAGCGAAGGCACATATCCCGCATTGCGCAAAATCTTGCGAATTTCGTTGCGGTCAGCTTCCGAATCCAGTCCGCCTTCAATCACAAGCATTTGCCCAGTTTTTGCAATTTGTTCAATCAAAAGTGTAATCATTTTTCGATCGAGTTTATAATCGTGAGCCAAAACCCCAAAGTCAAAATAAGGAGCTTTGAACCGTTTAGCAAATTTTTCACAAAAAGTTGTTTTTCCGCTGCAAGGCGCACCGAAAACGAGAATCGCTCTCGAACGGACAGTGTTTGTTTTGGTTGTTCCGCTCTTATTACCTTCCATAATATTCCCATTATATCATATCTCTGGAAAATACAACAACTCTGAGGAATTTTCAGATACTTCCTCGTTGTCTTTTTGCTTATTTTGTGCTAAAATAGCCCCAATCTGGGTGTAGCACAGTTGGTAGCGCGCGACTTTTGGGAAGTCGAGGTCGCAGGTTCAAGTCCTGTCACCCAGACCATACAAAAATGACTCGAACGGGTCGTTTTTTATTTGCCATTTTTTTACCCCCCTCCCCTCGGCTCGGGGGAAGACGGGGTAATACTATTCCTCTCACTCATCATAGCTTGGTCTATTCTATTTCTCCCTACTTATCTAGCTACACAGCGAGCTGAGAACCCGTTGCCCTTGGTGTAGTTGTACTGGGGGTGCAAGTACGCCGAGTGGAAGTACAAGTCGTACGCGCCCGCCGCATTGTTGACCTTACTCTCCCAGTAGTACCCGTTGCTACCTCTGTTGCCCAGATTACCATTGCTGTAGCTGTAGTGGCCCCCGCGGACGAAGGATAACGGTGCCCTCTGTATGCCATAGTCGTTGGCATTGTATTGTTTTTTCTTTCTTATGACAAAAATATCCCTTTATGGGATATTTTTGTCGTGAATTTTTCAAAATTTCAAACTGGCAGGGGAGCACGGAATTGAACCATGATCTACGGTTTTGGAGACCGCTATACTAACCGTTGTACTACTCCCCTAACTTTTTTCGGGAATATTCTCATTCTACCATATTTTATGTTAAAATGGTAGATATGAAAATCCTCATGCTTGGGTGGGAGCTTCCGCCGCACAACTCTGGAGGTTTGGGCGTCGCATGTCTAAACCTGTCTCGCGCTCTCGCGGCTGAGGGTGCCGACATCGACTTTGTTGTCCCGTATTCCGCCCCCCATGAGACCATCACTTTCATGAACGTCCTTTCTGCTGCTCCACTCGATCCGCTTTTGCGCTTTGGTGGCGCCTACGATTCCGAGCACATCGCCGAGCGCCTCATCCCGACCACATTGACCAAGTCAAAGACCATCTCCATCCGCGAAATCCAAGAAAAATATTGTGATTTTGTCGAAAAATATTTGATGGAATTCAGACCCGACGTCGTCCACGCCCACTATTGGCTCACTTTCGAAGCTGGCATTCTCGCGAAGAAAAATTTCGGCATTCCCCTAATCGCCCACGTCCACGCGACTGAATTCGACCGTTCCGGTATGAACGGTGGCAACCCGCTCGTCCACGAAATCGAGCGCGAAGGTCTTCTTCTTGCCGATCGCATTTTTGCCGTCTCGAAAACCACCAAACGCCTCATCCACGAAAAATACGACATCCCTCTCGAAAAAATCGACGTCATCTACAACTCTCTCGACGAAGATTTTCTGAAAAATTCTTATAGCTTCAATTCCGAAAACTACGCCTACATCAAAAAATTCAAATCCCTCGGCTACACCATCGTCTCCACCGTTGGCCGCTTCACCATCCAAAAAGGTCTTTGGCACTTCATGCACGCCGCCGCTCGCGCCGTCACGAAAAACCCGAAACTCCTCTTTGTTTTCGCCGGCGATGGCGAAGAACGCAACGAACTCATCGAACTCGCCGCCAACCTCGGCATCTCGAAAAACGTCATCTTTACCGGTTTCATCCGCGGTAAAAAACTTCGTGACATCTATGAAATCTCCGACATTTTCGTCATGAGCTCAGTCTCCGAGCCTTTCGGCTTGACCGCGCTCGAAGCCGCCCACCATGGCGACGTTCTCATCTTGACCAAACAATCCGGCGTCGCAGAAATCCTTCGTTCCTCCCTCCAATATGATTTTTGGGACGAGAAAAAACTCGCCGACGAAATCATCGCCGTCAGCAAATCCGTCGCCCTGAAACATTCTTTGCAAGAAAATATCAAAAACGAATATCTCAAAATCTCTTGGAACGACGTTGCAAAAAAATGTCTCAAAGCCTATAATAAACTTGAAAAACATAATCGGAAAAGCTAATGCGAGCAATTTGCCTCTATCTTCATGTCCATCAGCCTTTTCGCTACCGTCAATATTCCATTTTTGATGTTGGCAACGGTAGTAGCTATTGGCTTGACCAAAATCCCGAAAGCAAACAAAACAACGAACGTATTTTCAGAAAAGTCGCGAAAAAAAGCTACCACCCGACTTTCGATTTACTCGAAAAAAAGCTAAATTCCCAACCCGGCTTCAAATTCAGCCTCAGCATCACCGGCACTTGGCTCGAACAAGCCGCCATGTGGGATCCCGCCCTCATCGACCAAATCCGTCGTCTTGTCGCCACCGGCCGCGTCGAAATCGTCGGCGAAACCTATTATCATTCTCTCGCTTTTTTCTATGATCGCAACGAATTTGCCGACCAAGTCAAAATCCACGCCAAAAAAATCAAACAACTCTTTGGCGTCGAATGCAAAGCTTTCCGCAACACCGAGCTCGCCTACAACGACGAACTCGCCAAATGGGCCGAATCTGCCGGCTACAAAACCATTCTCGCCGAAGGTTGGGACAAAGTCCTCGAGTGGCGCAGCCCGAACCGCGTCTACCGTCCCTTTGGTTGCAAATCCCTCAACCTCCTCCTAAAAAACTACCGTCTTTCCGACGACATTGCCTTCCGCTTTTCCGACAAAAATTGGCCCGAATGGCCGCTCACCGTTGAAAAATACCAATCTTGGCTCGACCACGCTTGTCTGAATGGCAATCTCGTGAACCTTTTTATGGACTTTGAGACTTTTGGCGAACACCAATGGGCCGACACCGGAATTTTCAACTTCATGGACAATCTCATCGATTCTTGGCTTGGCGTTTTCGACAACAAATTCGTCACTGTCTCCGAAGCTTCTCATCTCGAATCTCCCGTCGCCGAAATCTCCATGCCAAACACCGTCACTTGGGCTGATACCGAGCGCGACCTCTCCGCCTGGATGGGGAATCACATGCAAAAAACCGCTCTCGAATCGCTCTATGCTCTCCGCCAGGATATTCTGAAAACCGGCAACGCCGAACTGATTGGCGATTTTCGCCGCCTCACCACCTCCGACCAGGCCTATTATATGTGCACAAAATACTGGAACGATGGCGACGTCCACGCCTATTTTTCCGCCTACGACTCCCCTTATGACGCCTTCATGTACTACATGAATGTTCTCCGTGATCTCGAATACCGCTTGACAAATTGATTCGAGTGTGCTATAATGTCAGTAAGACCTGAGAACCGGCCCTAGATTTTGCCTGTTCTTTATTTTTTGCTCAATCTGATAGCAAAACCACCGCCCGCCGCCAAAAACATCTCGAGAATTGTCTTTTTCCCGACCGTCCAATGCTCAATTTTGATTGCTAACGGGTTATCTCGAAAATGCGCGTCTTCTGCGTCGCAATAAACTTCCGCCAGATATTCGTCATCATCCAAAAAATCCAGCGGAAAACGTAGTTTTTTCGCCGCTTCGTTCGTCACTCCACCGACAAACCAATCCTCGCCGCCGCGTTCTTGCCTAGCCACAACATAATATTCACCGATTTTTCCCATCACAGGTACTGTCTTTTCCCAGTTGACCGGCACATCGCGAATGAACTTAAAAACATCAGGATATTCTTTTTCATAAAACCGCGGTCGGTCAGCCGCCATCTGCATCCCTGAAGGAATCGTCACAAAATACGCTAGCTGCCGCGCCAGAGTTGTCGCGATTCGTTTTGTCGTGTTCGTAATATCAAAAATCCCGCTCGTATAATCCATCCCGCTCGCGAGTAGCCGCGTAAACGGCAAAATCGTAGCGTGTGACGGCGAAAGTGCCCCACCTTCATATTCCTGCCCCCGCGCCCCCTCTCGCGTCAAAAGATTCGGGAAAGTCCTTTCGATGCCGGTGCCCTTTATTGGCTCATGCATATCGATACAAATATGATATTTTGCCGCCATCTCCACGCTCTTTTGGTAGTGTCTGACGCCCAGTTGCGAATGGTGCCACTCGCGCTTGCCGTGAATCGTCATCATGCTCCCCGCGTAGCCAGTTTTTACATAATTCACGCCCAGTTCATGATAGAAACGATAGGATTTCTCGAGCTGTTTTTCATAATTATCCACGAACCCCACGGTCTCGTGATGTCCAACCATCTCCAACTTATTTTCTTTCGCGAATCTCGCCACTGTCTCGATATTAAAATCCGCCGTCGGTGCCAAAAAATCCGTTGTCGCCCCATTTTGGAGCCAATCTCCTTCCCAACCGCCGTTCCAACCCTCAACAAGCAAACCATCCATCCCTAGCCGTTTGCATGATTTGAGATATTCCAGCGCATGCTCTGTCGTTGCGCCATGCCTCTCGCCCGTCGCCCAGGTCCACTCCCCCACATACATCGCCCACCAAATCCCCAAAAATTTTATCGGTTTCACCCAAGAAAAATCTGTCCTTGGCGGGTCATTTAAATTCAAAACCATTCGGTTCAAAACCAAATCTTTCACATTCTCCGCTATCATAATCACCCGCCACGGAGTCGAAAATGGCAGGTCAACATATGCTTTCGCTCCATCCGACAGCGGCGTAATCTCAGCTTTTAAAGCCTTCCATTCGTCCAATTTCAAGGTCATTTCGCCGTAGTTAAACAGCTTCGCCTCATGTATCGAAAGCAAAGTTCCATCCAGATTTTCGACGGTTATGGGCGTATGCACTGGCTCTTCGAGCTCAAAAACCCGCTCTTTTTCATAATCATATTCATATCGGTCTGGCAAAAAAGCCGGAATCCGCCAAGCTTCGCTATTCGGATCGATTCGAAATTCCGTCAACTCATCTTCAATCACCGCCCGCGAAAAGCTCGGTTGTGGCGGAATTTCATAACAAAACGCCACACCATCATCAAACACGCGAAATTTTATTGTCAAAAGTCGTTTCTTTCCGCTATTTTCCGCCAAATAAAAGATTTTTTCGTTGTATCGATTTCGAATTTCACGCTCTTCTCCCCAAACCGTTTCCCAGGTCTCGTCGAAACTCCGCTCCCGCACCCGCACCAAAGACAAATTCTCGCCGAACTTCTCCTCGTCGCGCAATTTCAGCCCCAGTCGCGATTCCTTCACCAAAGCCTTGTCATTTTTCGTCACGGCATAAAATAAATGACCTTGTTTCAAACTAAATTGGCAGACAATCTTTTTGTTTGGTGACAAAATTTCTTTCTCTGCGCTGGTCAGTTTTCTTCGCCCAATCATCAATTTCCCACCTAATAATTACTAAAATATTGCGACCAATATGTTTTGTAGCGTGTATTCGCATCAAACACGAACCCGACTGATAGTTTCGTGAAATTCGGATTCAAAATATTTGCTTTGTGGTCCTCAGAATTCATCCAAGCCGCCACGACCGTTTCCGGCGATACGGCCGAGTTCCCAGCCATCAAGTTCTCGCCAGCGTAGTATTCACCGCCGTCCGTCGGCAAAGGACAAGCCGTACTCCAACTTGTTCCGTCTGGTCGCGTATGGGAATAAGCATCCTTGAGCTCTATTGCGCGCGTCTGTGCCGCTTCGGCACAACTTTCTCCCCAGCTCAACGTCCCTAGCCCATTTTTGATTCGCTCTTGGTTCACTAGCGTCAAAACCTCATATTTCCATTGTTCTTCCGGAATCGGTAGCACTGTCACGAGCAACGAATCGTGCCTGCTGCCGTCATATGTACCAGCAGTAATCACCGCTGTCCCCGTTCCGACAATGATAGGATAGCGACAAGTATCCGACGGATACCCGAGCCAAGTCCTCGAGGAAGAATAAAACCCTGCAATCACGCTCGAATTGCTGGTTTGCCAATACATTCCGCCCAAATTCGACAATCCGCCACCCACACAA
>CAYZRN010000023.1:0-6986 GCA_964480855.1 uncultured Candidatus Saccharibacteria bacterium
GCCGTTTTCGGCAAGTTGGTGGGACTCGCTGGGATAGAACGGGGTAATCAAAGTGAGCGGGATGTTGAGGCTTTCGGCGACGCGACGAGTATCAGCAGCCAAAACTCCGAGTCCGCCACCGCCACGGATGCCGTTTTTTTGGTCGTAGAGCTCGATAGTCCAGTAAGTATAGGGGCGTTCTTTGGAGAGGGATTTGGTGAGGTGGTTGCGGTTGATGGCAGCATAGAATTCATCGACGTCTTCGATGTTATCCAAAGGATGATAATGAGAAGAAAAATTATCCACCATAATTCTTATGTTTGATTATAGCACGAAAAAATAATGTGAGGCAAGTGTTGGGTATTTTTCGCGAAATATGGTAATATATATTATATATTGGAGCGTCGCCAAGTGGTAAGGCAGTGGGTTCTGGTCCCACCATGCGAGGGTTCGAATCCTTCCGCTCCAGCCATATTATGACAGAACAAAATTTTTGTGAGTTGAATGCGGGGAAAGTTTTTCGTAGAGTCGAAAAAAAGTATTTGATTTCTAAAGAAGAAAAAGATTTGATTTTGAAGTTGATAAAAAAACACGTCCGAAAAAATAAATATTTTCAATCGACGGTTTGTAGTATTTATTTTGATACGAAGAATGATGATTTGATTATTAAACAAGTTGATAAACCGCTCGACAAAGCTTCGTTTAGGGAAAAGGTGCGACTAAGAAGTTATAACGTGCCGAAAATGGAAGATTATATTTTTTTCGAGCTCAAAACTAAACATCGCGAAGGAAAAGATAAATTGAGCGACAAAAGAAGATTCCAGTTTTTACTTAAAGATTATTATGATTGGGAAAAAGGGAGAGCGACACTCGAGGAAATTGCGAAACGAAAAATCGAGAAGACGAATGACGTACAGGTGGCGCGTGAGCTTGAATATATTATTAAGTACCTCAATTTGGCGCCGAAGATTTTGATTGCGTGTGAACGAGAAAGCTATGAGGGGAAGGAGGATAAGCAACTGAGGCTGACGTTTGACGATGGTTTGAGATATCGTTCGAAAGATTTGAAACTAGAGAAAGGAGCAAATGGCAAAAAGTTTTTCGAGGGGGAGAAGAATATTATTATGGAAATCAAGGCGGCGGGAGGAATGCCACTTTGGCTGGTGGAAGCACTGAATAAGCTGAAGGCTTATCCGCAACCGTTTTCGAAATATGGAAAAATTTATCAACAAATGAAAGGAAAGAAAAATGTTCAATACTATCTTTGACTCGACGGCCACTGGGCTTGAGGTCAGCACGATGTTGATTTGTGCTGGTGCGGGGATTGTTTTGGGGGCGATAATCGCGTTGGTGCACAAATTTACAACGAGATGTTCGAAAGATTTTTTGATTACGCTTGCGACTTTGCCACTTCTAGTTGCGGTCGTGATGATTATGATTAACGGTAGCCTCGGTACATCAATCGCGATTCTCGGCGCGTTTTCGCTGGTGCGTTTTCGTTCTTTGCCTGGAAGTGCGAAAGAACTACTCTCGATCTTTTTCGCGATGGCGATTGGTTTGGCGCTCGGGATGGGACATATTTTCTTCGGATGCGTGTTCACGGTGATCGTGTCTTTGATGTTGGTGATTTATAGCAAAGTTAAATTGTTTGATGGCGGTAGGACTGAACAAATTTTGAAAATTACTATCCCAGAAGATTTGGATTATACGAGGGCGTTCGATGAAGAATTTGAGAAATTCACAAATAGCCACCGTCTACTAAAAACAAAAACTATCAACATGGGAAGTTTGTATAAGATAAGTTATTATGTCAGTTTGAAGAGAGGCATCAACGAAAAAGATTTTTTGGATGCTATTCGGGTGAAGAACTGCAATTTGCAAGTACTTTTGTCATCGGGTGAAGAAGAAAAGGAGATTTAATGACGGAAAGAAAAAAAGAAACGACAATTTTTGGCGTAATTATTTTTGCGATTATCGCGTTGATTGCGGGTTTTGTTATTAATAAGAATCTCGGCAAGGTGACGCAGAGTGCGACGGACGGGATTGATATTGATAACGGCGACACAAAAATAAACTGGGCAAAATATCAGACGTTTGAGATTGAACTAAGTGAGAGTATCGAAATTAAGGAAAGCGGGATTTACCATTTGACTGGAAAGATTGAGGATGGAATGGTGACGGTTGATGTGGGGGACGAAAATGGCGTGGCGAAACTTTTGTTGAACGGAGTAGAGATTAATAATAACTCTGGGCCGGCGATTTATATCAAGAGCGCGGATGATGTCGTGATAGAAATTGCAAGTGAAACAAAAAATATTTTGGTTTCCGGAGAAACGTTTGGGGATTTCGGGTCGGATAATGTCGACGGAACGATATATTCGAAAGGCGATTTGAGTTTTTCGGGTTCGGGAAAACTATATGTCGAGTCAAATTATCAAGATGCCATTGTTTCAAAAGATGATCTCGTGATTCGCGCAGGCGAGATCGAGATAAAAGCAGCCGATGACGCGATTCGCGGTAAAGATTCGGTGCAAATTGCGGGCGGAAAAATTAAAATCACGTCAGCACAAGACGGGATTAAGTCAACAAATGAAGACGACAAGACGAAGGGATTTGTTTTGATTGAAGACGGCGAGATTGAAATTTCGGCAGGAGACGACGGGATTCACGCGACGACGAGCTTGGCGATTACTGGTGGGAAAATCGACATTCTGACGAGCTATGAAGGACTTGAGGGGGCGAAAGTGACGATTGACGGTGGGGAAATTAATATCTTGGCGCTAGACGACGGGATTAACGTTGCGGGCGGAAACGATAGTTCGGCTGTAGTACGACCAGGAGCGCAAGAATTTTCTAGTGATGTGAGTTATGTTTTGACTATCAACGACGGAAAAATTTATGTGAATGCGACCGGGGACGGTTTGGACTCAAACGGATACATATATATTAATGGGGGAGAAGTTGTGGTTGACGGGCCGATAAATTCAGCGAATGGAGCGCTAGATTCGGAAAACGGGATTATCCTGAACGGTGGAAGTGTTGTGGCGGTAGGGGCGAGCGGGATGGCAGAAGGATTTGATTCGACATCGGCCGTGAACAGCGTGAGCATTTATTTCACGAGTAGTCAGACCAAGGGGACGAAAGTTAGTTTGATTGATGACTCTGGAGCGGAAATATTTTCGCATACTTCGGCTAAGGCATTCAACCATGCAGTGATTGGGACAGAAAAACTAGAGACTGGAAAAACCTACAAGATTCTACTCAATGGAGAAGAATACGAAAGTTTTGTGGTTGAAAATACGGTTACGACGGTTGGGCGAGCAAGCGGAATGGGTCCACAAGGGACAAGACAGCCAGCTAACAGATAAAAGGGTAGAAAACTAACGTCATTCATGATATAATATTGGGGATTTTTTCCAGATAGCACTTTAAAAGGTTGATTTTTTGCATTGAAGGAGGGGTAACAATGCTCATTAAAACAGGATATCCGTCACAGGATAAAACTCACCTTGAAGGCATCGACAAGAAAAAGCTGAACCCGAAAATTCTCCCAATGAGCATTCTCGGCACATTTCTGTTGGTGAATTCAAAAAACATGGACGAACCGGCCGTGGAAATCAGCGGAAAAGTCTTCTCGAAGCAACAGCTGAGGGATGATACGTTCTCGATGATGAAGTCGCTCAAGTTGTTTAACTTGGAAAAGGGTAGTACGTTCGTAATTGCGACACCAAACCTTTACCAGGGCATCGTCCTGACGATGGCGGCTAATGCGAGCGGTTTCAGGGTCGCGTATTCGAACAGTCAGTTCCCGGCGAAGGACTTGGCGGCAGACATCAATACTCACAGGGCCAAGGTGCTTCTCGTGTACGACAGAGATGCGGATTTTGCGAAGGAGATTTTCTCGGAAACTTATTCCCTGCTCAAAATCATCAATGTCGCACCGGAAATAACCAACCCGGAGTATAATAGACGTTATTTCTTTGGTCCGCTGCAGAGTTTCTTCGACTATGATGAATTCATGTTCGACACGCAAGAGTTTCACTGTCTCGTCCGTCCGACTTTCTTAGCGAACTTATTCAGCAAGAAAGAATCGCTTTATTTACAAACGAGCGGTTCGACGTCCGGAAAGCCCAAAATCCTGCCTTTTTCTAACCAGGAGATTTACGCATCGCTCATTTATGCCTCGAACTCGACCGGCACTAAAACCCGCGATAGGGGAGTCAAGAAAGTTCTGTGCATTTTGCCGTACCGTTTCCCGTATGGCTGGATGACGATATTCGTAAATTTGATGGGAGGAAATTGCGTCTCGATTGCTGAAGGGGCATCTCCCGAACAGATTGGCGAGTATTATAAACTGAAACCGAGTTTCATTTATGGTACGCCGGCAATTTTCCGCGCTTTTATGGATAATACTCCGGAAGATGCGGATTTGTCGTTTTTGAAAGCCTTTTTCTGTTCTGGATTCTCCATTTCTGAGGAATGGTATCAAGAAGGTATGCAATACCTGAAAGCACACAACTCGAACGCCGAAATTCGCAACAACTACGGCATCGGTGAAGGGATGTGCATCGGCACAGCCTCGGATGGCGTGGAGCACCGCCCGAACACTTCCGGAAAGTTCTATGTCGGTCCTGAGTGGGTCCTGGTCGATGATGAGCTGAACGAAGTGAAGTACGGTGAAGTCGGCGAAGCTTTGGTTTGGTCCAAATCGCTTTGTCATGGTTATCTTGGTGACGAGGAGAAGACGCGAGAGTCCTTTATACCCTTCAGGGGAAAGACTTTCTACCGCACCGGGGATTATTTGTCGCTTGCGGAAGATGGCTATGTGACATTCCTGGGACGCAAAAAGCGCTTTTACCAACCGCTGGGAGCCACGGACAAAGTAAACTGCGAGACCATCGAGAAAGCTTTGGAGGCTCTGCCGGAACTCGTGGAGAGTTGTGCCGTTATCATCAAGTTTGACGAGAAGACTCAGTCGGAGACGAGCCGTGCTTTCGTCGTGCCGAAGGACACTCTGCAAGACGAGGAGAGCCTGCGTACGGAAATTTTCCTGAAGCTGGACCTGCTCCCGTATCAGATGCCCGGAAGCATCGTATTCTTGAAAGAAATTCCGTTAATGAAATCTGGAAAAATCAATTACACAATGTTGGAAAGAATGTAAAATCAACCTTTTGACCGCCCCATGTGGGCGGTTTTTTCTAGCTTTTTACTTTTGTGTGCTATATTATATATAAGAGCTAATGATTATATGGAGGTTTCATGCAGCTAATCCCAATTCTGTTAATGGCCACGGCGGCCTTGGCGGTTTTGACTGGCTTCTCAGTGTTCATGGGAACCAGTAAAAGCGCCAGAGCAAATGCGGCGTGGTTTTTTGTCTCAACTGTCGGTGCGGCAGTTTGGGCGGTGGCGATTGCGTCATTCTTGGCTTTTCCGGCGACATATGGCACGCAATTTTTCGCTTGGCTGGTGGTCGGGATTATTGCTGGGATTACGGTGACTGATGTAGCTTTGATTGGCTATACCAACTGGCATAAAAAATCCGGCAAGTTTTTGACGATTCTGTTTGCGATTTTTGGCATAGCGATTGTGGCGATTTTGGTAGCAAAACCGAGCGTCTTTTATTCCGAAATCGAACTTGGCGGACAATATAACCAAATCAACACTGTGGTGGGTTGGTATTATTTTGTCTTGATTGGATATTATACACTGGCATCTTTACTATTCACTGCCGCAATTGCTGATCAGGCCAAACGCACAAAAAACAAAGGCATCAAAACCGGGTTGAAGATTTTCCAAACTGGTTTGTCGATTGGCGGTCTTTTGGCGTTGATATTTGATTTGATTTTGCTCAAAACTACACCAAGTTTGATTTGGATTGGCCCAATGGCAGTCAGCATCTCCATCATCACTTTCTATTATTCAGTAATTCGTCACCGGGTCGTGTTATTGTCGACTGGTTGGATGAAGATTTTGTCTTATATTATTTTAATCGTGGCGGGAGTGGTTTTGTATTTACTCGCGTTTTATGCGGTGTTTACGGCACTATTTCATATCCCGAACCCATCACCAGCAGTTCTGCTACTTAACTTCGTGATGATTGCGATTGTACTTTGTCTTGTACCGGCGATTTCGGAAGTTTCTACTTTCATGAAGTCTTTGATTGCGACCAAACAAATCGACATTGGTTATATCACGAAAAAGATGAATCGATTGACAAAAAGAAACGTCGAGCTGAAGGAACTGGCAGGATTTTTGGCCGACCATCTACATTTTGAATATGTTGGGTTTTTGATTAACGGGAGGCTGTATGGTTCGGGAGTTTTGGACGCTTCGAGTGATGAGTTCGTGGCGATTGCTAATTTGAAATCTCCGGTACGAGGGATTTGGCAAGAACCAAATGCGGTAGTGAACAAAATTTTCATGGAGCTCGATATTAAAAACGTAGCCGAGCTTCGAAACACAAAAGACGAGGCCTTCGGGCAAGTTCTTATCGGACGACCGATTAACCGAAAAGCTTTGGACCGACGTGAGATGATTCAAGTTGAGATGGTGATTAATTTGGCAGCAGCGATTATTGACGCAGAAAGGCGTCCAAAAATCTAATGGCAGCGGCAGCGGCTTCTTCGTTGAGACAAACGAGAGTAACGATTTTGCTCTCTGTGAACGCAGCGGCGGTTTTGATTGCGGGGATTTTGATTGCCGGAGCAATTGGACTGAATGGCGGGATTGAGTTTCGCGTGATTGAACAACGTTCGGACGAAGTCAAAGACGCAATTGAACAAGTTTCGCTGATTGGTTCGGCGTCGAATGCCGAGACGGAAATGACGAACGAGATGAAGAGTTATATCACCTCGATTCGTGCAGACAGTGGCGTCAGTAGCGCGCCGGTTGCGAGCGGAGAGCTTTGGAACGAGGATTCGATTTCGATATATCAATCAGCGAACTTTGATATTTGTGTGGGTGGCGGATTGTCGAATTTGGGCGGAATGTATTGGCAAACCAGCAAT
>CAYZRN010000024.1:0-6881 GCA_964480855.1 uncultured Candidatus Saccharibacteria bacterium
TCTCATCTTCCAAGGCTGCGCCAAATTCACCATTGCATCATAAATCGAAGAATCGCCGTGTGGATGATACTTACCCATCACCTCACCAACAATACGCGCAGATTTCACTGTCGCATGCGGAGCCTTCCACCCATTTTTATTCATCGCGTACAAAATACGACGATTTACGGGTTTCAAACCATCTCGCACATCAGGCAAAGCACGGTCAACAATCACTGACATCGAATAACGCAAGAAATAATCTTCCATCGTATTCTCGACAGTTCTCAGCTCAATCCCATCCTCAACAGGCATTAAATTGTTGTCATTTACTTCCACCTGTTCATTGTTTTCGTTATTCATATTTTCCAATTCTTTCTTGTTGTCTTCCATACTTCCTCCTTAAAAGTCCAAATCATCAAGGTTAACTGTTGCTGCCCTCGACTGGATAAAGTTTTTTCTCAAATCCGCTTGGTCACCCATCAACTTCGTGAAAATTGCATCGGCTTTTTCCGCGTCTTCGATATTCACCCTTACCAAAATCCTATTCGCTGGATTCATCGTCGTTTCCCAAAGCTGAGCTGCATCCATCTCACCAAGACCCTTAAACCTCTGCTGAGCAGTATAACCAGCTTGTTTGAACCTCTCCGCTGTCTCGTCGACTTTCACTCCGCTCGCTTTCTTCTCTGCAATTTTCTCAGCCAAAGTCTTCTCGAGCGCCTCTTCGTCATAAATATAATCAATTTTTCTACCGTTCCCTGTACCCTTAATCAAGCCAAAAAGCGGTGGCTTCGCAAGATAAACATGCCCGGCCTTAATCACGTCAGGCATATACCTAAAGAAGAACGTCAAAAGCAATGTCGAAATGTGCGAACCATCAACATCCGCATCTGTCATGAAAACAATCTTGTGGTATCTCAAGCCAGAAATATCAAACTGTTCCCCAATGCCAACTCCCAACCCCTTGATCAAGGATACTAACTCGGCATTCGCCAACATTTTATCCAAACGTGCTCTCTCGGTATTCAAAACTTTACCTCGAAGTGGCAAAATTGCCTGAATCTTCGAATCCCGCCCCTCTTTAGCCGAACCAGCCGCCGAATTACCCTCGACGATAAACAACTCACATTCCTCTGCTTTTCTCGAAGAACAATCCGCCAACTTCGATGGCAAATTCAGCCCCTCGAAAGCCCCTTTTCGGATTACGTTATCGCGTGCAGCCCTTGCCGCCTTACGCGCTCTCGCCGCCAAAGTCGCCTTTGACACAATTTTCTTCGCAATCGCCGGATTCTCCTCAAGATAATACCCAAAATACTCCGACATCACCTTATCTACATAACCCCTCACCTCTGGGTTGCCTAATTTGTTCTTCGTCTGCCCTTCAAATTGCGGATCTGGCAACTTCACCAAAATCACCGCGGTCAACCCTTCTCGAATGTCGTCCCCCGTCAAATTATCTTCCTTTTCCTTCAAAAGCCCATTTTTCCTAGCATAATCATTAATCGTACGATTCAAAGCTGTCCTAAACCCAACTACGTGCATACCACCATCTGGCGTCAAAACGTTATTCGCAAACGGCTTCATAATCTCCGCATAGGTGTCATTATATTGAACAGCAATCTCCACTTCCGAATTTTCAATCTGTTTTTCTACATAAAATATGTCATCCGAAAGCACCTCTTTCCCATTATTCAATCTCTTTACATAGCTCTTAATTCCCCCCTCAAAATAGAACGATTCCCCGTCACCGGTTCTCTCATCTCGCACCGAAATCAAAATACCTTTAGTCAAATATGCTTGATGTCTCGCATAATTCGACACCCAGGCATAATCAAACGTAGTCGTCTCTTTAAAAATCGTCTCGTCAGGATAAAAAGTAATACATGTCCCCTGTTTCTCGGTCTTCCCCAAAACTTTGAAAGGAACATCCGTTTTCCCCGTGCTAAACTCCACATGATGAATCTTCCCATCCCTATAGACCTCTGCAATCATATGCTTCGACAAAGCGTTCACCACAGATGAGCCGACGCCATGCAAACCAGAGGAGACTTTATATCCACCGTCACCGAACTTACCGCCAGCATGTAATACCGTCAAAACAGTTTCCAGCGTAGAAAGTTTCGTCTTGGGGTGCACATCAACCGGAATACCGCGACCATTATCCTCAATCCTCACTCCGCCGTCGTTCAAAATCGTAATTTCAACCTTATTAGCATACCCAGCAATCGCCTCATCAATAGAGTTATCAGCGATTTCCTTAATCAAATGATGAAAGCCATCATAACCCGTAGAACCGATATACATCCCAGGCCTAATACGAACAGGTTCGAGCCCCTCAAGCACTCTAATTTCAGATGAATCATAAGCTTCCCCACCTGCCTTTTTCGGATCAGACATAAAATACCTCAACTTTTAACAAATTACCAATCTAGTATACCCCTATTGAGCGTCTTTTTCAAGCTCTTATCTTATTCTTATCACGCCTTCTTGAGGTAGTTCACTGCTCGCCTGAGCAGCATTTTCCGCAGGTTTTTGGGGCTCCACGGGCTGTTTTTGCTGTAATTCAGCCTTCTTTTTTGCCCATTCCTTCAAAAACTCATCATCTTGTACCTTTTTGACGCCATCTCCGCCA
The DNA here is from genome assembly GCA_964480855.1 of uncultured Candidatus Saccharibacteria bacterium. Taxonomy (GTDB): domain Bacteria; phylum Patescibacteriota; class Saccharimonadia; order Saccharimonadales; family Saccharimonadaceae; genus Nanosyncoccus. Next base: position 2,612 of record CAYZRN010000024.1, read on the forward strand.
TCCTGAGGGGCTTTTGCGTCGCCAACGCTAACAGATCCAGACTCCATACTTTCGCTCGTCCTGGGCTCTCTGGTGGCCTCAGGAGCGATTTTTTCTCCCCCGACCTCAACTTTTTTCTTTGTAGCCTGCCTCTCCCTGATCTCTCTTTCTACATCAGCCCTGGAGCGCCCGTATTTTGTAGCCGTATAAGCCTTCAAATTAGCCATTAATTCCTCGTTAGCATCCCCCATCGGCGCCAAAAGCTTCATCGTAAACGGCGAGCTCGGCATCCCGAACATCATCACCTTACAAATCGCTTCGTGATTGGCCGTCTTCGTCAAATCCTCCGCCGTAAACACCGGTGAAAAAGCCTTCACCATCAAATCAGCATCCGTCACACCAATCCTACCGCAAATAATCGTCCCCACATTCCCCAGCAACGCTTCCCTAATCTTATCAGTCAGCTGAGTCATAAACTGGTTCGCGACAATCAAATTGAGCCTATATTTCCTCGCCTCTGACAAAATCGACTCAAAACTATCAGTCGCAAAATTCTGGAACTCATCCACATAGAGACAAAAATCTTTCCTATCTCTCTCTGGGATATCCTGCCTCGACATCGCCGCCTGCTGGAACTTCATCACAAAAATCATACCAAGAAGGTTTGCATTGATGTCTCCCAAACGTCCTTTCGACAGGTTCACCAAGAAAATCTTCTTGTTATCCATAATTTCTCTGATATTAAAACCAGATTTAATTTGCCCCAACGTATTTCGCATAATCGTATTAGAGAGGAACGGCCCCCACTTAGAAGCAAACCAAGTAATCACCTCGCCAGCATCGTTCGACTTCTGAGAAGCCGGAAATTCTTTAGTCCAATAGTCATAAACTGCTTTATCAGTCACATATTTCAACTTTTCTTTCACAAATTCTGGATCCGTAAAACACTGCGGAATATCAATAAAAGTCGCCCCATTCGGGTCCGACATAAGTAGCAGCGCCGCATTTCTAAACATATGTTGGCCTCTCGGGCCAAAAAATCCCTGGTTCGATGGATCAAACAGACTCTGCAACATCGAAATCCCCTCTTGAACAATAAAGTCTTTTTGGTCCTCATTTGCAAACTCAAACATATTCATCCCCACCGGATGTTCAATATCCGCCGGGTCGAAATAAATCACATCATCAATTCTCTCTTCTGGCACCCTCTGCAAAATCGCCTCCACAGCATCTCCATGCGGATCGATAAACGCAAACCCCTTCCCGTTGCACATATCTTGAAAGGCCAAATTCTCCAAAAGTACCGACTTACCCATACCAGTCTGACCAATGATATACATGTGTCTCCGCCTGTCGTCATCATCCAAATAGATCTTCTTCTGTTCTCCCCTAAATTCATTCACACCAAGCAACAACCCTTCCTCAGCCAACCTCGCCGGCCCATCAACCTGTTTCGTCAATTGCCTTTCCACTCTGCTAGTTGGAATATCCTTTTGCTCAGGCAAATGAAAAATCGATGCTAACTCAACGCTGTTCAAAATATTTGTTCGCTCTTTTAAGGGGAAAGTCCTCAAAATATAGTCTCTTGCTACCTTTCTTACATCTCTCAAAACGTCCAGTCTAAAACCGTTATAAGCCGGCGAATCAAATTGCGAAAAAGCCGTCACCACCCCGCCTAGCATCGACTCGGCCTTCGCTCTATTATCTGCACTCGCAACAATCCTCACCAAAACCTCAAAAGCCGGAAACTTCGTTTTGTTTTCTATTGCCGCAATCTCTTCCTGTTGTAAATTAGTCAACGGCTTACGTTCTTCGCTTTCTATCTTTTCGTGAGCCTCCGGAACCCTAAACGGGGCTTCTATAATATCCCTAACTATATTTCCATTCGAAAAACTCGTTTTTTTCGTTCCCCCGTCCTTTAAACTTTGTACTCGGTTAAGAGAATTTTTTGTCCAATCATCTCCAGTCGGCCTCACCAAAATTTGAACAGCAACCCCCTCATCGTCTTTCGCCAAAGACATCGCATTCAAAATCGCCATGCTCGCATCCCGTTTTGAGTCCTCATAGGTATTAATTGGGTAGATATAATCCTTTTTCAGCCTCAATTCTCCCCCCACAACGCCGCTAATCCCACTTTTCTTCGAGAAAATATTTTCTCTTGCTGTCCTCTCCAACCTAGCCGTCGGATACGCCGAAGTCACAGCCTGTTTGACTATTTCCACCTTATCATACGGCACCAAAGTATAATATTTAATTGTCCCCCTGACAGATATGATTTCAAAAGACAAATGTTCCTGTCCCAAAAACCTAGCTTTCATATTAGTCGTCAAAGTCGAAGCGATAATTGAATACATCACCTGCGCTTGAGATATGGCCTCGTTGGTCACATCTCGTTCATCTCGCCCACCCCCTTGTATATCGTCAGTGGACGGTGGCAGATGAATCAAAAGCGGCACCATCTTCAAGGCTCTCTCGTATCTGCTTTTCTCTCTCTCTTTTCTCAAAAACCTCGCATAAAAAATAGCCACAAAAATCACCAGAATCACCCCCACCCCTATCACAATATATTCCCACCCGCTCATACTATTTCCCTACCCCCATCGAGGTTAAAAAGTCATCACTCATTTTCTGCATATAATTGCTAAGATCAGCCGGATTCTCCGCCATTTCTTCCTCAGCAATCTTCAACTTCTTCAAACTATCACTCCTAAGCGTCCCATTTTTACCGACCTCCAATGTTTCCCCAGCTCCCGCAACGCCCTGCATTTCCCCCAATCCATCTTCGCTACCTTGCGGCATCGTCATAGCGACCGTTTCAGCCCGATCGCCACCCTTCTTAAAATCCTCTATCCGCTCAACCGCGCTCGAACCGTCGAAATTCCCGATTCTCCCTCCGAATTCCTCATCAACAAGCAATTGTTCAACGCGTTTTTCGTCATTATGTGCCAGCGCTTCATTATTCATATGCTTATTTTAGCACATTAAATCTATTTTTTACTAAAAAACACCCCAAAAGCACAAACACGACAGCCACTCCGAACGTCAAGAAATTCAGCACATCAAAAGCTCTCATAAGAAGCATGATGATAGGCCCAAAACCAATCACCGCAGCATAAAAGAAGTCACTTCTTTCACTCTTTTTATGCCCAGATATTCGCCTAAACACTCTTACTATAGCCATTGATACGCTGAAGAAAACAACATACATCATCAGAAAAAAAATCAGAACCCCAAAGGGCCCGACTGAGCTCGGCGTACCAAAACTAACCATCATAAGAACCACGATGGCAGCAACCACGCCTAAAAAATAGACAAAATGCTTACGCATACTAAAATTATAACACTAAAACTCCCATAAGAAAATGGACCAGAGCGACAGGTTATCCGGTGCTTAGAAACTACTTTTGACCGCAACCTCGTCGCTCGTGGTTTTTATGACCGCTTCACCTATGTGAAGCATCCTTATTAGCTCCTCATCGTTCCCTTTTTCTATCAATGTACTAACGATTTCGGACTACTAATGCGCTCTTTAGCAGAGCCCTAGGTAATTCCTATTGTAATTTATGGCTAGAAATTACCTTTTCGCCCGCTAAAACTATTTATACTTCATTTATTTTCCTTTTTTTGTTTTTGTCTTTCGACAACACTATACTATCATGAATAATAAAAATAAGCAATATTTTTATTCAAATTTTCGTTGTATTTTTTACAACAAAAAAGCCATCTGACCTGTTAAAATCCCGAATAAAAATGTTGTACAATCTACAACGTATTTGCCATTTTCGTCTTTCCCTTCCTCCTCCATTATGCAACTCACGATCCTCCAACGTCCCAATATGCTAACATTCATTTTTTCGATTTTTTGTTCTTCCAAAAAGTTTCAAAACCCCGCCCATACGGCCTGACCGTTTTTCCATTTTTTAATTTGTCCAAAAACTAACCACATGACGATTTGACGTTTTTTCTGCCACGAAAACATTTCTAATATTTTTTGCCAAGCCTTGCTGCCTTTCCGCATCTCGGCCGTCAATTTTGGCCATTTTTTTGCACATTTTTTTCTTTCAAAAAAAGTCAAAAAATGTACAAAAATACTATTGACACAAGCTTTTTCATGCTATATTATAGGGGTAGCTTTTGAATAAAATTATTATACAAAAGCCAAAAATAAAAATTATAGCCAAAAAATAACTCCACACTCTACAAAACGAAATAGAACCAGTTTTCCTCGCAGTTACTGGTTCTTTTTTTGTCTATATATCCATTAAAATTCCAAAAAATGGTGGAGCTGGGG
>CAYZRN010000025.1:0-6870 GCA_964480855.1 uncultured Candidatus Saccharibacteria bacterium
ATCACCACCCAACACTACCTCGTCCGCGCCCTCGATGCCACGGAAACCCCGACCAAACAAAAATGGATGAACGGCATCAAATGGATCAAATTCCCCGACGCCCTCGACGCTATCGAATATGACGACATCGAAAAACTAATGTTAATCGCGAAAACCAAAATTCGCTCAGGAGATTTCTAATGGATCTAGAACCCTATAAATCCTTCGCCCGAGAAAAGCTCGGCTTCGATTTCCACGACATCAATCTTCTCGTCACCGCCCTCACCCACCGCAGCTACGTCAACGAGCACAAAAAATCCACCCATGACCACAACGAACGTCTCGAATTTCTCGGCGACGCCGTCCTCGAACTAGTTTCTTCTGATTTTTTGTTCAAAAACTACAACGAACCAGAGGGAATTATGACCGCTTGGCGCGCCGCGCTCGTCCGCACCGAGTCAATCTGTGACGCCGGCAAAGAACTCGGCTACGAACCGCTCGTGCGTCTCTCGAAAGGCGAGCACGAACACGGCACCGACCGCGCCCACAACATCATCCTTGCCGACTGTTTCGAGGCCGTCATCGGCGCCATCTACCTCGACCAAGGCTACGATGCCGCCAAGCATTTCATCGAAAAACACATCCTCGTCAAAATCCACCAAATCCTCGAGGAAGAATCTTGGCGCGACCCCAAGTCCTATTTCCAAGAACTCGCCCAAAAGTTCGACAGCGAAACCCCGACCTACCGCCTCTTGAAAGAAGAAGGCCCCGACCACGACAAACTCTTCACCGTCGGTGTTTTTGTCACCCAAAAACTTCGTGGCACTGGCATTGGCCACTCAAAACAAGAAGCCGAAACCAACGCCGCCAAAGAGGGCATAAAAAGCTACAAAAACCAGTCCGCCTAGCCCCAGATATTGACTTTTTCAGCGAAGTGTGCTATAATAGACCTAGTGGGTTTTAAATTTTTGCACGAAGGAGGTGTTCCATGTGCCGAAGCCCAAGGAACTTAAGCCGATTAGCTACCAAACTGATGAGTTATATGACAAAATTCTAGAACTAATCAAATACGCCGGTAGCTACGCCGCCAAAGTCAAGCTCAGAGAAAATCTTTCAGACCCTTCTACCGCTTGGGAAGTCCAAGGTGTCCTCGATCGTTATTACGAAGGAAACATGGATGTTTTATGCAATAAAATTGACTATTATTGCACGGAGGTCAAACGAAGAATCAGGGAACTGAATATTCTGAACCGCAATCACGGCATCAGAGAAATCATCAAGCCCGATTCTTTAATCAATCTATTGCTCGACGAAACCCGTCGTCGCAAGTATCGACAGTTCGCGGAAAAGCATCGCAAAAAGGACGAAATCGTCGACCTTCGCATCATCGAAGCGGAATTCAGAGAATGGAGAAAGAAAAATGAACGGATATGACTGTGAGCGCAACCCCTATAGCGAGGAGTACAGAGAGTATTGGCGAAGAAGGTATTTTCACGACCTCTTTCGCCTTCTCGCGGATCTCAAAAACATCCGCAACCTCAAAGACGACTATATCCTAGCTAAGCACGTCATGTCGAGGTACGACCTCTGGATGGAAAGATGCTCCATCGCTCAATCCATCCGCCGTTGCAAGGCAGCTTACGCCGATTTCTGCACCGCATCCCTTCATTTCAACATCGCCCCGCCCCTCGGCGACGACGATTGGATAGAAGAGATGCTCGCCAACCCTCACTTCATCAGTTTCTGTCTTGACCATATCGACGGCGAAATGACTCTTCCGGAAATGGAAGAGGCTTGGGCAAATAGCCCGACCTCCGTCTGAGACGGAGGTTTTTTTCTTTACTTTTTTCAAAAAATAATGTAAAATAATCCCTATTATTAATTAAAGGAGAAACAATGCTCGCGATTCGCATGCAACGTAATGGCCGCGTTCACGCTCCCGTGTACCGGATAGTCGTCCAAGAATCCCAGCGCCACCCTCTCTCGGGTCGTGTTGTGGCTGAGGTCGGCAACTACAACCCAGAAACCAAAAAGGTCGTCCTCGACAAAGAAAAAATCGAGTTCTACCTCAAAAACGGTGCCCAACCTTCTTCTCGGGTTGCCTTCATCTTCAAAAAAGAGAAAATCGCTCTGCCAAAGTGGTACAAAGAAGCCCCGAAAAAGAGCGCAAAGCCCAAACACGCTGACAAACTTCGCAAAAACCAACCAAAGGAAGAAGTTGTCGAAGCTGCTCCGGAAACTGAAGCACCGGCTGCTCCAGCCGAGGCTTAGTCTAACTCACCAAAAATCACCCTCCCCGGGTGATTTTTTGTGTTATAATAATTTTATCAACCTTAACTCGGAGAACCAGAAATGGCAACCATTGACCAACTATTTGTTGAATATATCGTAAAAACCCTCGTCAACAACCCTGACAAAGTCGAAGTCGAAAGAAAAATTGATGAAAAAGGCGTCCTTCTCAGCCTCACCGTTGACCCAGAAGACGTTGGTCGTGTCATCGGCCGCCGCGGTGCTACCGCCCAGTCTATCCGCACCTTGCTCCGCGCCCTCGGCACCAAGAACGACGCTCGCTACAACCTCAAAATCGTCAACGACGAATCCTCAGTTTCAGCCGCTTCCGATGAGCCAGCATCCGCCGAGGAAGTCGCCAGCGACGAGCCAGAAGAAGAAAAAAGTGAACTCGCCGAAAAAACTCGCGCCGAACTCGCCGATCTTGATGATCTCGACATCTAAACACATCTCAACCTCACACAAGAAAATCCCTCTCTCGAGGGATTTTTTCTTCCCGAAAACCTCTTGCTTTTTAAAAATAGTTATGTATAATAGATACCAAGCTAAAACTGCGAGAATTAGCTTACAATTTACAAGATCAACGTTGAGAGTTTATTTTGTCTAAAAATCCACCTTCGCCGAGGTGGTTTTTTGGTCCCACGCTCTTTAGTCTTACATCCTTTAGCCCCTTTTGTTTCGTCCGCGGGGGCTTCTACGACTACAGCTATGGTAATCTGGACGTCAGTGGTAGCTACGGGCGCTACTGGGAGAGTAGAGTCTACGACGCTACGTTCGCGTACTACTTGTACTTCAGCCCATCGTTCTTGAACCACCAGCACGGCTTCGTCAAGGGCTACGGGTTCTCAGCTCGCTGTGTAGCTAGATAAGTAGGGAGAATATAGCGTTTCCACCCTCTTCCACTCCCAGAATGTTGTTAATAAATACCTAGGCGTGATACGAAACGTTTGGGAGGGGAGAGAGGGGGAGGGATATGTGGGAGGCGAGGGAGTTTCTTTAGGCAGCGGCGACGGAGAGGAGAGAGACTGTGACAAAAATGTTGTAATTTTTACAACATTTTTTCACTTTTTCTCTTGAATTTACTCGCCAAACCATGTAAAATAGCTCCAAGAAGTAGTTTGCTGATTTTTTGGCGTCTTGGCGTTTGGCGAGCAAAAAGACAAAAATCAGCAGTAATCTTCGGCGCTAAAACCCCGTTTTTGGAGTTATGAACAGGGGTTTTAAAGATTACAACAAACTTAAAACAAGAAGGATATCTGTGAAATCACAACCGAAAAGCGGTCGCGTTTTCTTTACTGAAGGCGACCAAGCTCTTCCTATTCCTGACCTTATTGCCCACCAAAAGGACAGCTGGGAAGACTTTGTCAAATCCGGGCTCCGTGAAGTTTTCAACGAGTTCAACCCAATCGACGACTATACTGGACAAAAGTTATCGTTAAGATTCAAAGACTATTATTTTAAAACTCCGGCCGAAAACGAAAGGGAGGCAAAGGAAAATCTTGCCACCTTTGAGGCTCCCCTCCACGTCATCGTCGAGCTTACCAACAAAATCACCGGCGAAGTCAAAGAACAAGACATCTACTTTGGCGATTATCCTTGGATGACCGACCGTGCCACCTTCATCATCAACGGCACCGAGCGCGTCATCGTCTCCCAGCTCATCCGTTCTGCTGGCGTTTTCTTCACCGCTGAAAACATTGGCGGTCGCAACTACTACGGCGCCAAAGTCATCCCTGGCCGCGGTGCTTGGCTCGAGTTCGAAACTGCCACCAACGGCTGTATCAACGTCAAAATCGACCGTCGCCGCAAAATCCCTGTCACCACCTTCCTCCGCGCTCTTGGCATCGCCAAAAACAGCGAAATCAAAGCCAAATTCGAAGGTCTCGACAACGGAGAAATCAGCTACATCGACGCCACCCTCGATAAAGACCCAGCTCGTGGTCAGTCTGAGGCCCTCATCGAAGTTTATCGTCGTCTTCGCCCAGGCGATCTCGCCACCGTCGACAACGCTCGCTCCATGATTGAACGCACTTTCTTCGACTACAAACGCTATGACTATTCTCGCGTCGGTCGCTACAAAATCAACCAACGCCTTGGTTTCGACACCCCCAACGACAACACTCATCGCACCCTCCAAATGGAAGATCTGCTCGCGATTATTGCCGAAATCATCCGTTTGAACAACACCCAAGAAGCTCCAGACGACATCGACTCTCTCGCTAACCGCCGCGTCAAACTTGTCGGCGAACTCGTTCAACGTCAATTCCGCCTCGGTATGCTTCGTCTCCAGAGAAACATCCTCGACCGCATGTCGATGGCCAACGTCGAAGAAGTTACTCCTTCCCAGCTCCTCAACTCTCGCCCAGTTGTTGCTGCCGTTAAAGAATTCTTCGCTAGCTCCCAGCTTTCTCAGCTCATGGACGAAACCAACCCGTTCTCTGAACTTGCTCACAAACGTCGTCTTTCTTCCATGGGTCCTGGCGGTCTTACCCGCGAACGCGCTGGTTTCGACGTCCGCGACGCTCACCCGACTCACTACGGTCGTATCTGTACCGTTGAGACGCCAGAAGGTGCCAACGTCGGTCTCGTGTTGAACCTTGCGACCTATGCTCGCATCAACGATTATGGCTTCATCGAAGCTCCATATCGCGTTGTCAAAAACAGCACCGTCACCGACGAAATCGTCTACGTCGACGCTGCTGCTGAACAAGACATGACCATCGCCGACGCTTCCGTCAAACTCGACAAAGATGGCAAATTCGTCGAAGAATGGGTCTCAGCCCGCAAAAACGGCGCTCCTGTCCAAGTTGCTTCTTCCGAAGTCACTCACATCGACGCCGCCCACAAAGAAATTCTTGGTGTGTCTGCCTCTCTCATTCCTTTCGTCGAGAAAAACCGCGTCGACCGCTCTCTCATGGCCTGCGCCATGCAGAAACAAGCTGTCCCACTACTCAGAAACGACAACCCGGTCATTGGTACCGGTATCGAAGCTGAAGTTGCCCGCAACACTTCCCAACTAGTCGTTGCCGAAGGAAACGGTGAAGTCAAAAAAGCCGACGGCGAATCCGTCATCGTCACCTACAAAGACGGCGACAGAGAATACAAACTCGTCCACTTCGCCAAAACCAACGACGACCGCTGCTACAACCAACGCGTCAAAGTTGTCCGTGGCCAAAAAGTCAAAAAAGGCGACATTCTCATCGAAGGTGCCTCCATCAACGATGGTGAGCTTGCCCTCGGTAAAGATTTGCTCGTGGCCTTCATGCCTTGGCGTGGCTACAACATGGATGACGCCATCGTCATTTCTTCTCGCCTCGTTGAAGACGACAAATTGACCTCCATCAACATCAAAGATTTCGATGTCGAAGTCCGCGAAACTAAGCTCGGTCCCGAACAAGTCACTCGTGATATTCCAAACGTCTCTGAGCACGCTCTCCGCCACCTCGGCGAAGACGGAATCGTCACTGTCGGTTCAGAAGTTTCTGCCGGCGACATCCTCGTTGGTAAAATCACGCCAAAAGGCGAACAAGAGCTCAGCTCCGAGGAACGCCTTCTCCGTGCCATCTTTGGCGAAAAAGCCAAAGACGTCCGCGACACTTCAGTCCGCATGAACGGTAGCTCCACCGGCAAAGTTGTTGGCGTCAAAGTCTACACCCGCGAACAAGGTCACGACCTCAAAGCTGGCGTTCTCATGCAAATCAAAATCTATGTCGCCGAAATGCGCAAAATCAGCGTCGGTGATAAGCTCGCTGGTCGCCACGGTAACAAAGGTGTTGTCTCCCGCATTCTTCCAGTCGAAGACATGCCATTCATGGCCGACGGTACCCCGATCGACATCTTGCTTTCCCCAATGGGCGTCCCAAGCCGTATGAACCTCGGTCAGCTCTTCGAAACTCACTTGGGCTTCGCTGCTCGCGCTCTTGGTTATAAAGTCGCAACTCCGTCCTTCAACGGTGTCCCAGACGAAATCATCAGCCAAGAACTCGAAAAGGCCGGTTTCGACAAAGACGGCCGCGTCCAACTCTATGATGGTCTCACCGGCGAACCGTTCAACGAACGCACTTCCGTTGGTGTTATGCACATCATCAAACTTCACCACATGGTCGAAGACAAAATCCACGCCCGTTCAACTGGCCCGTACACTATGGTTACCCAACAGCCGCTCGGTGGTAAGGCCCAAAACGGTGGCCAGCGTTTCGGAGAAATGGAGGTCTGGGCACTCGAAGCTTATGGTGCTGCTACTACCCTCCAAGAAATGCTCACTATCAAATCCGATGACGTTTATGGCCGCGCCAAAGCCTATGAGTCAATCATCAAACAAGACCCAATCGAAGGTCCGAAGTTGCCAGAAGGCTTCAACGTTCTCGTTAAGGAACTTCAAGGTCTCGGCCTCAAAGTCGACCTTCTCGACCACGGCGAGATGAACGATGCTTCCGACGTCATTGAACGCACATCGAAAGAAATTGAAAAAGAAAAAGACGACCAAACAATCTACGCTCAACATGAAACGCAAACTTCACCCGAAATCACCGATCTCGACGATGAAGAAACTGCCGCCATGCTTGACGAAGAAGGCATTCAAATAACAGAGGGAGACGAAGA
>CAYZRN010000026.1:0-6423 GCA_964480855.1 uncultured Candidatus Saccharibacteria bacterium
AACATCAAACAAGATGGAAGTAAGGAATATTTCGACCACGCGGCCAGATAAGTGAGCGAACATATTATATAATATTATATATGAAAATAGAGATTTGGGTCAAACCTGGGAGCAAAATTGAGAAAATCGAAGAAAAAGAGGGGAGTTTGACGGTTTTTATTCACGCGAAAGCGCATGACGGCGAGGCAAACAAGGCGATTGTCGAGAAACTAGCAAAACATTTTGGCGTGGCGAAAAGCCAGGTCGAGATTGTCTCCGGACTAAAGAGCCGAAAGAAGATAGTAGAGGTTATCGGGGTTGGCGACTCAAAAACCAGGCCCGATTCTCAGGGATTAAGGACATTATAGCACAAGCGGGTTAAAAAGTCAAGAGGGTTGGTAGATGAGAGAGTGAGTGATGGCGGCAGCGAGAGCATCAGCGGCGTCATCGGGCTGGGGGATGAAGTTGAGGTTGAGATGTTGTTTGACCATTTCTTGAATCTGTTTTTTCTCGGCGTGGCCATAGCCGGTGAGAGCCTTTTTGATTTGGTTAGGGTTGTACTCGAAAACAGGAAGATTATGTTGGCGAGCGACAAGAAGAACAATGCCACGAGCCTCGGCGACAGAAATGCCGGTTGTAATGTTTTGGACAAAGAAAAGTTTTTCTATCGACATGACGTCGGGTTGGTTTTGTTTGATGATTTCGTGGACGGAATCGTAGATGTCGAGAAGCCGGTCGCCGAGAGGCGTGTGGGGCGGGGTGGAGATAACGCCGCAATCGAGCATCTTCGGATGGCCGCGATAGAGAGTGTTGACGGGGGAAGAGGATTTTGATTTCACATTGGCGGAAACTTCGATGACGCCGAAGCCACAGATGCCAGTGCCGGGGTCGATACCGAGAATTTTCATTTGATGTAGTCGATTAGGGTTTTGCGGAGGTCGGTGACGTGGTGGATGAATTTGCCACCTTTGGCGGAGACGGGAGCGATAGCGTGGGTGAAACCGAGTTTTTTGGCCTCGGAAATTCTTTGGTCGGGGCGAAAGGCGGAGCGGATTTCCCCACCGAGACCAACTTCGCCGAAGACGACAGTGCTTTCGTCGAGTTTGCGACCGGCGGCGGCGGAGGCGATGGCGAGACAGACGGCGAGATCGGCAGCGGAATCTTGGATCTTTAGACCGCCAACGACGTTAACAAAAATGTCTTTGTCGCTCAGATTCAACTTCGTGCGGCGTTCGAGAACGGCGATGAGGAGCTTCAGGCGGTTCAAGTCGAAGCCGGAAACGGTGCGGTTTGGGTAGCCAAAACTGGTTCTTGTGACGAGGGCTTGGATTTCTACGAGGATGGGGCGAGTGCCTTCGAGCGTGGCGAGGATAATCGAACCGTCGGTGTTTTGGCGTTCGGCGAGAAGCGCGGCGGAAGGATTTTTCACTTCTTTCAGACCTTTTTCGCCCATCTCGAAAATTGCGGCTTCGGAAGTGCTGCCAAAGCGGTTTTTGATGGCGCGGATGATTTTGAAACCACCATAACGGTCGCCTTCGAAATTGATGACGACGTCAACGAGATGTTCGAGGACTTTGGGGCCGGCGAGTGTTCCCTCTTTGGTGACGTGACCGACAATGACGATGGAGGTGTTTGAGGCTTTGGCGGCACGGATGAGGAGATTGCCGGAGTTGGTGACCTGAGAAACGGCGCCCGGAGCGGAAGCGATTTCGGCAATGGAGAGGGTTTGGATGGAGTCGATAACGACAAAATCAAATTCGCCACTTTCGACGGTTTTGGCGATGTCGTTTGCGCTGGTGGAGTTGGCGAAACTGAATTTTTCCTCCGTGGCACCAAGACGTTCGGCGCGAAGTTTGATTTGGCCGGCAGATTCCTCGCCGCTGACATAGAGCACGCGGTGGGTTTTGGCGATTTCGGAACAGACTTGCATGAGCAGGGTGGATTTGCCGATGCCGGGCTGTCCAGTCAAAAGCGAAACGGAGCCGAGCAAAAAGCCGCCGCCGAGAACCGTATCAAAATCTTTGAAACCAGTTTCGAGACGATTGGCTGCATCGGACGGGACGATGTCGTTGATGTTGACGTAGTCGAGTTTTTTGCCAGAGGCTTTGGCTTGGGCGATGGCGGTTTTGCCATCGGCGTTTTCGACGATTTCTTCGACGAGAGTGTTCCATTCACCGCAGTTCGTGCACTTTCCTGTCCATTTTGAATAGGAAGCACCGCACGAACTACAAGTGAAATGGGTTTTTGACTTCGACATTAGTTGTTTCCACAAACTACGTTGTTGGCGTGGAGCCAGCCCTCGACAGAGCCGCCATCGAGATATTCGCCAGTGGTGGGAGCAACGCGCATGACGCCGCCGTTTTTGATGTAATCATCAATCGGGTCGGTGACCATGTATTCTTGGTCGAGAGGACCAAAATCGTGTTCGTTAACATAGGCTACAATTTTCTCGAGAAGGGCGGGAGACATAATGTATTTCGAGACGTTGATGAGGTTCGAAGGAGCTTCGGATGGCTTTGGTTTCTCGATAACGTTGACGAGTTGGCCGTCTTTGACAGACAAAACGCCATATTTTTCTACTTTTTCTTGCTCGATTTCGACACCGAGGATGGCGGAATCACCATTTTCGCCAGAAGCTTTGATGAGAGCCTCGGCGGCAGATTCGCCGTTCGGATTCCAGATGAAATCATCACCCATAAAAACCAAAACTGGCTCGTTGATGTTGTATTCTTCGACAACCATGGCGATGGGGACGGCGGTGCCGTATTTACCAGCGGGATCTTGGACGGTGTAGTGGATAGTGACGTCGTCGGGGAGAGTTTTGGCGAGTTTTAGACGATCTTCTTTGCCGCGGTCGATGAGATATTGGTTCAAAGCGAGATTGTCTTTGTAGAATTCGCGAACTTGGCAAGGCTCGACGTTGCTGATGACCATGTAGATGTCTTTGACGCCGGCTTTGATGAGTTCTTGAACAGAATAGTCAACAAGTGGACGATTACCAACCGGGAGCATGGACTTTTCGATAATCTTCGTAATCGGCAAACGGCGCGTCCCCCAACCTGCAACTGGAATGATGGCTTTAGTGATGGCCATAAAAATACCTCCTTAAGATGTCTTGATTATAACACAAGACACCGAGGAGGTATAGTTTCCTAGTCGCAAATTACTTCACCCAAGAATTCGAGACAGTCGCCACTATCTTTGGTGTAGTTTTTCTCGTAGGTTTCATCAATTAAATCATAGAGTTTATTGAACTCGGAATAGATTTTTGAGGTGTTGTTGAGATTGAGCGGATAGAGGCTCTTCACGTCAGGTTTGTTGGCGGTGACGTAGTTCTTTTTCTCTGTGTCTAATTGATTTTTTAGGTTGTATTTCTCGCCATAGTAGCCCGGGGAGTTATACCAATCTTGGTAGGCATGGGCGGCGGCGAGGTATTTTTCGAGCCAACCTTCGCCATAGTTTTTCAAAGTTTCGTTGCCGGAATCGATGAGATATTTGGCGGCGGCAGTGATTTCAGCGTCGGTTGAGCTATAGGAAATGTCGCTGGCAGCAACCACGAAATTGTGGCGAGCGAGGTAGATGTCTAGCTTTTGGGACAGAGCATCTGTATCAGGCACGACTGAATCGTAGGCGGTTTTGAAAGATTCGAATTGGGCCTTGATGTCGTTGTTGCGTTTGACGCCCTCGGTTTCTGCCAATTTCGAGACGAGACCGTCGGCATCACTCATAACATTTTTACACTCTTCGACATATTCGGAATAGGTCTTCATGGAAGTGTAACTAGAGTCAAGGTCGTCTTCGACGTGTCCACATTCGTAGTTATAATAGATATCCTGAACCTTCGGTTTCAACTCCTTGGCGGCTTGGTAGGCGGTATGGTAGTCGATGCGGAAAATAATAGGAAGGATGATTGCGGCGGCTATGCCGAGAATAAGGATTCCACCACCGACGCAACACCAAGTGATGATTGCTTTTTTCTTTTTCGGATCCATAGGTGGTTTGGGCGGTTTCGGCTGAGCATAGGGTTGTTGAGGAGGATATGGTTGATAGGGCTGTTGGTAGGGCTGAGGTGGGTAGGGTGGCTGAGGTGGAACAGGTTGACCAGCGGGAGGGACTGGTTGGGGGTTGGGATTATTGTTGTCCATTTTGTTCCTCGTTGGTTGGTTGAGCTTCGGGAGCTGGGGCGGGTTGTTGTTCTGGAGCTGGAGCAGGTGCTACTGGTTGAGCGGGTTGAACAGGTGGTTGTTGATATGATTGCTGGGGAGGATAAGGCTGAGCATAGGGTTGTTGAGGAGGATATGGTTGATAGGGCTGTTGGTAGGGAGGTTGTTGATAGGCTTGTTGGGGCTGAGCAACTGGATAACCCTTGCGAGCAAGACCTTCATCGCCTTGGGAGAGGAGCGTGATACCTTCGACGAGTCCCCAAATGCCGTTACCGGCCATGGCGAGACCAGCGAGGCTAGCCAAAATACTCAAAACTCCTGCCATGGCGAGAAGCGACGAAAGCGAGAGCGCCATAGGGAGAATAATGGTGGCAAGAATTTCGACAATGATACCAGAAGCAAAGAGACAGATGTGGATAATTCCTTTTTTCTTTTCTCCGAGATACCAGTTGTGGGCGCCAACTGAACCGAGAAAGATACCGAGGAGACCGGCGGTGGTGGCTGATTTTGTATTCATTTTTTCTTCCTTTCTTTGGACTGCCAGAGCAAAAGCCCTGGCAGTAGTTTTTTTAGTAGTTTAGCTCTGGGGTGCTAGTCAAAGTATTTCTTTCGACGATTTCGCCGTTTTTGATAGCAAACACGTTCCAATATTCCGCGGAAGCTCCTTGGGCGTTGGCGACACTATATTCGGTCGTGAGACCACCGGCGCGAATCAAAGTGATTTCGGCGCTAGATTCTTTGAGTAGGTTCCCTTCGGATTCACCACTGAAGTTTTTGATGAAATAGTAGAAGGTGTAGTCTTCATAGGCGGTTTGGGGGAGCATGTTGAGCGTGACTGTTTCGGGACCATAGCTACTCGTGTCGTCGATATCGAGGTTGGCAGAAAGGGTGATGGTGCCGTTTTCGATGTTTTCGATTTTGTGGCTATAGTAGACTTCGAAGAGTCGTTGACCATCGGAATTTCTGACGGCGACGAGATGGGAGTCGAGGTCGCGCGGAGCAGCGCCCCAACGAAGTTCCATCTGGAAGTCGTTGGTGCTGACTTCCCACCAAATTGCGTGAAGCGTCAAATCATCCTCGAGCGTGATGGAATCGCCTGGGATGTAGTCAATTTTGCCGCGTGCGGTATCGAGCGTGTCGCCTTCTGCTGGGGTGTAGGCAATTTTGCTCCAACCGAGGAGAGTGTAGCCGTGGCGGGCTGGGATGCGAGAGGAAATGCGAGCGGTGCAGCTGTCGGTATTTTCTTCGGTGACGATACAATATTGGGTCTGGTAGTAGTTTGTGACTTCGTCGGTAGTATTTTTATCGTAGGTGATGGTATGGCGTTCATAGCCCCAAACGGCTTTGAGGGTAGTTTCGAGGTCGGTAACGGTGATGGTTTCACCGGCAGTATAGACATCAGATAAGCTATCACCAGTCAAAGACCAACCATAGAAGTTGAGGGCGGTGCCAGCAGGAGCGGTCGGCTCAATGTCGGTGATGGTGAAGGTGTAGGAATTGTCGGTGGTAGCGCCAGATTCTTGGGCGGCGATGGCAGTGGTGAAGGTGCCGCCGTTGGCGTCATAGTTCAAAGTATAGTTGACGGTGTTGACGGCGACGGAATATTGAATATTGGCAAGATAGGTCCCGAGTTCTGTGTTGGCATCAGCAGCAGCACAGATTGTGACAACGGTGCGGTCGCCAACTTCGGTAGCAGAAGCGACGGAGCGAAGCCCGGTTTGGGTTGTTGGGATACCAGTCAGATGGTCGGCAATTTGACCTTCAAAACCTGCGCCATAAGGCAAAGCGAGGTAACCCCAAGTGCCGGGGAGAAGTTCGTCTTCCATCGGGACAAATTCGGCTTCAACGTCGTTAGATTGGAGGACTAATTTGCCGCCCTGGACACCCATCGAGAGGGTGTAGCCGGCGGGAGTAGCTTGGTTGAGGGTGACAATGTCGCTGCCGCAGAAGATATTGACTTCATCGGGATCAATCTCGCCTTCGACAGTCACCGCGCTGGAAGTGCGGAAGTTAACAGTGCCAGTCGAGGCGTTCGCACCGCCGTAGCCAAGGTAGATTGCCGTACCAGCACAACCCAAAACTCCAGCGAGAGAAATTCCCATGAACGACCGGAAAATGGTCGACGTGCGTTTTTTGGCAAGACCAAAACCGCGGTGAGATTTCTTGTGCAAGATGAATGCAACAAGAGCTATGGTTAATAAAGTGATACTGACGAACGCGAGGATGATAATTCCTAGACCGCGACCGTCGAGAGAGCCGCCCAAACCAATCCTCGTGAGCA
>CAYZRN010000027.1:0-6157 GCA_964480855.1 uncultured Candidatus Saccharibacteria bacterium
GGCAATAATCATGGAACTCAGCTGTGAGGAATCATGCTGCTCAGCTGGCAATAACGTTGCAACACTGTTGCGTTTGGTGACTACGTCCTCATGTCTCTCGACAACGAGCGCATCAACAGCCGCCAAATCGAGGCAGCCCGCCAAGCCATCACTCGTTACATCAAACGTGGTGGTAAAATCTGGATTCGCATCTTCCCCCACACCCCAGTCACCAAGAAACCTCTTGATGTCAAAATGGGTAGCGGCAAAGGCGAACCCCAGTTCTACGTCGCAAAAGTTAAAGCTGGTACCGTCATGTTCGAAATCGCCGAAGTGACCGAGGAACAAGCCAAAGAAGCTCTTCGCCTCGCCAGCCACAAACTTCCAGTTCGTTGCAAAATTATTAAGAAAGAGGAGAAATAATTATGGCTCACACATTACAGGGAATTGTTTCCTCGGACAAGCGTGACAAGACCATTACCGTCTCCATCACGAACCGCGAAACTCACCCCCTTTACCGCAAACAATTTACCAAAACCCGCAAATATACCGCTCACGACGAAAATAACGAAGCTCACCTTGGCGATCGGGTCGAAATCGCCGCTTGCCGCCCACTTTCAAAAACCAAAGCCTATAAATTAGTCAAAGTTCTTGAAAGATCCCACGGCTCCATCGAGCTAAAGGAAGAAGTCACCGACGCTCTCGGCGAAGCTTCCGAAGGAGAGAAAGAATAATATGATTCAACAAGAAACTCGCTTAAAGGTTGCCGATAACAGCGGCGCCAAAGAACTCGGCGTTATCCGCGTTCTTGGTGGTACCAGAGCTCGTTACGCCCATGTTGGCGACATCGTCACCTGCAGCGTCAAAGAAGCCAGCCCGACCGGCAACATCAAGAAAAAAGCCGTCGTTCGCGCTGTCATTGTCCGCACTCGTCAACAAATCCGTCGTCCAGATGGTTCCACCATCCGTTTCGACGACAACGCCGCCGTCATCATCAACGAAGACAAAACCCCTAAAGGTACTCGTGTCTTCGGCCCAGTTCCTCGCGAACTTCGTGATCTCGGCTTCAACAAAATCATCAGCTTAGCTCCGGAGGTACTCTAAAATGTCCAAGAATCTCAAATCTGGCGACATCGTAAAGATTATCGCCGGCGATGAAAAAGGCAAATCCGCCAAAATCGTTTCCATCGACAAAAAAGCAGGGAAAGCTTGCCTCGAGGGTATCGGTCTCATCGAACGCCACATCAAAGCTTCTTTCATGAACCCCAAAGGTGGCAAAAAGACCATCCACGTCGGCATCGCTCTTTCCAACTTGAAACTGGAAAAAGCCGCTGCAGCTCCTAAAAAATCTGCCAAAAAAGCTGATAAGAAAGGAGAGAAATAATGGCTGACAAATATATTCCACGTTTGAAAGAACAATACAACAAAGAACTCAAAAAGAGCTTAAAGGAAACTCTTGGTCTCAAAAACATCAACCAAGTTCCTGAACTCACCAAAGTCGTTGTCTCTTGTGGCGTCGGCAAAAAACGTGAGGACAAACACTACACCGAAACTGTCGCCCTCACTCTCCAAAAAATCACTGGCCAATCCGCCACTTCTCGCCTTGCGAAAAAGTCCATCGCGACCTTCAAAATCCGCAAAGGCATGGGCGCACCAGTTGGTTACCTCGTCACCCTCAGAAACGACAAGATGTACGAGTTCGTTGACCGCCTCATCAACATCGCCCTCCCTCACGTCCGCGATTTCCACGGCGTCTCCAAAAAATCCTTTGACGCAAAAGGGAACTACTCTCTCGGCCTCAAAGAACAAACTGTTTTCCCAGAAATCACCTTCGAAGATTCATCCGTCTTGCACGGCCTCGAAGTCACATTTATCATTAAAAACGGTTCAAAAGAAGGGAGCCTCGAATTGTTAAAATCATTCGGTATGCCGTTTGAGAAAGGAGACAAGTAAGATGGCAAAGAAATCTGCTATACTCCGCGATCAAAAACGCGCAAAAATGTACGAAAAATATAAAGCCAAACGCGCAGAACTCAAAGCTGCTGGCGACATCGAAGGTCTCCAAAAGCTCCCGAGAAACGCCTCACCCACTCGCCTCAAAAACCGCGTCATGCTTGATGGCCGTCCTCGTGTCTACATGCGCAGTTTCGGCATGAGTCGTATTACCTTCCGCGAAAAAGCATCCAAGGGCGAAATCCCTGGCGTAACAAAGAGTAGCTGGTAGGAGAAAGGAGAAAAGATATGTCATTACAATCAACAGACCAAATTGCCGACCTCATCACCCGCATCCGCAACGCCATCATGGTAGGGAAGAACGAAATCACCGTTCCAACCTCAAAGCTCAAAGTTGCTGTGCTTGAAGGTCTCGAAAGATCCGGCTTCATCGCTTCTTTCAAAGTCAAACCTGCCGAGCCTCGAGATTAACACAAAAACACCATCAACCCAGACAACGAAATCCCCAAAATCAACTAAATCGAAAACGTCTCCAAACCAGCCCGCCGCGTCTATGTTGCGACCGACGAAATCCCGACCATCAAATCTGGTCGCGGCATCGTCCTCATCTCAACTAGCAAAGGCATCATGACTGGTGCCGAGGCCAAGAAACTTCGCCTTGGCGGAGAAATCCTCGTCAAAGTTTGGTAAAAAATAACCCCGCAAGGGGTTATTTTTTTTATGACTAAATTTAGTTTATCTGTACTCGCATCAGCTTATTGTCAACATCAAGATAATAAAGCCACTTGTTATTCTTAGAAATCTTCACCTCTGTTCCAGTTTTCGCATCCTCGGCAAGCACGCGATAATTTTCGCCATCAAAGTCCATCACCCCTAATTTCCCCTCACTAACCCCATAAAGCATATATTCATCCAGCCACTCTGTTTCAAAAAGTGTTGTAATTTTTACAACATCCATCACTTCCACATCAAACACAGCTCTCTCTGTTCCGTTCACCGCCAACATCAGCTCTCCACCCCCAGAAACTTCTAATTTTTTAGGGGTAAACTCGATTTTTTCATCAAGCACCAGTTCCATCTCCTCATCTTCCCCAAATGACGGTAACTTTTTCCCCGAGAACACCTCTATTTCCTCATCCGCCGCCACCAGAACATAATATTGCCCATAATACTCCCCCATCACCGCCAAAACCTTATTTTTATCCTCTGTTTCAGCTAAAATCGTAACCCCCTTATCACCTTTGCGATAAACCCCGACTTTCACTATTCCGTCCTCATCTTTCTCTGTCACAAACACTACATCCCCCTTCAAATTATCGAAACTTTCCACCCCAGACACCAATACCCCGGAAATCTCACCCGTCTCTACGTCAATCTTCCGCAAACTCGCCCCGTCCAACGCAAAAATCTCACTCGCCGCGTCGTTTGCAATCTTCATCCCGAGAAAAACGCTCCCGAATTTTTGGGTCAAATTCACACTCGCCTCATATTTTTTCACATCCAAAAGCACATACTCTCCGTTCACAAAAAGCAAAACTCGCTCATTATTCCCGCTCCAACCCAAAATTTCCACTTCCCCAGAGAATTTCCCCGCCTCCGCCCCAGAGAACAATCCGTCCACCTTCAACTCTGTTTTTGTCGGTTTTTCTTCATTAATCCGATAAAGCTCCCACGTCGTCGAGCCAGCCGGAATCGCCAACATCAAATTCCCATCTTTCGCAAAACTCACCACCTGCATCTTTGAGAAATCCGCCACTTCTTTCGTCTCTCGCTCAAGCAAGAACAATCTCGGATAATTCAACCGATAATAAAGTCCAGCCGTCACTGTAATATTCTTCGTCCAAGAGTCATATTTGTCCTTCGAAATCACAATCTCATGCTCCCCCTCCGACATCGAACGACTCAAATTCGTCCACCCGAACAGCATATTTCCATCGAGCGTCACATTCGCCCCTGTTGGCAAAGTCTGAATCTGCACCAAACCCGTTCTCTCGATCGCCCAATCTTTGCCTGGATTCAAATTATAACCAATCGCAATCAAAGTCGTCGCCAGAACCAGAGCAATCACCGCAACTACCATCAGCCCCTCTGTAATTGCTACTTTTATCGCTCTTTTTCGTCTTCTGATTTTTATTTCTTGCGAAACATCGTCGTCCATAGTGACTCATATTATACCATATTTTTCTGTCAAAAAATACCTCTTGCACTTTCATCGCGCTTAATGTTAAACTAGTCTCAGTAGAAAGCGAGGAAAATTTTTCATATGAACAACTCTAGTTCAAAAGCACATCGTGGCGTCCAGCATTCGTCCACTCTGAACCGCAAGTACGTCAAACGTCCAGTTATCTCCACTGCTGCCGCCAAATCCCCCGCCATCACCTCCCTCGCCAAACAACAATCCGCCAACCTCAAACGTCGCCAAGCTCTCGCCGCGAAAATCAACCGCGAGCACCTCGCCGCCCTCAAGGCGAAAAGCAGCGCGAAAAAACCCGTTCTCGCCGAGCAAAAAGCCGTTTCTTCCGCCCCTGGCGAAGTTGTTCGTCACCCAGTCGAGTCGAAAGTCCGCAGCCGCCTCGCCTTGCGCCGCGCCACCCCTGTCAAATCCCCTTCTCTCTCCATGAAAGAGAAAAAAGACCAAGCCATCGAATCCGCTTTGAAATCCGTTGCTACCATGGAAAAACAGGGGAAAGCCCATCGCATGAAAAACCGTTCTTTCTTCAGTGTCAAACGCGTCGCGCTTGCCCTCGGTTGCGCTGTCATCGCTGTTGGCGCCATCGCCTACTTCATCAACCTCAGCATGCCCGATCTCTCTGTTCGCGTCGCCGCTATGCAAACCGGCATCGACGCCGTCTACCCGTCTTATGTCCCCAGAGACTACTCCCTCGCCAGCGTCGTTTCCGAAGTCGGCAAAATCACCATGACTTTCTCCACTTCTTCTGGCGAAAGCTTCACCCTCACCGAGGAAAAATCCTCCTGGGATAGCTCCGCCCTCGAGGCCAACTACGTCAAATCCAACTTCAGCGAATACGTCCCCATCCGCGAGCAAGGTCTCACTCTTTACGTCTCTGGCTCTGATTGCGCCTGGGTCAACGGTGGCAAAGTCTTCGTTATCAACGCTAGCGGCAACAATCTCTCCAAAAAACAACTCAAATCCATCGCCGTCTCTCTCTAGTCCTATTTCCAGAAAAAATGTTGTAATTTTTACAACATTTTTTTCTCGTCCTTTCTCTTTCTCTCTAAAAATGCTATAATTTCCTCATGAAAGAAGTTATCACTCGTTTCGCCCCCAGCCCCACCGGCTATATCCATATCGGCAACGTCCGTTCCGCCATCTACCCCTATCTTATCGCCAAACAGGCTGGCAAAAACGGCAAATTCATCCTCCGCATCGAAGATACCGACCAAGCTCGCTATGTCGAAGGTGCCACCGCCCTCATCGAAGACACCCTCAAATGGCTCGGTCTCGACTGGGACGAAGGAGCCGACAAAGGCGGCTCGGACGGCCCCTATTACCAAACCGAGCGCAAATCCATCTATCTCGAGTGGGCAAAGAAACTCATTGCTTCCGGCCGCGCCTATGCCGACCCGACCGACTCAGCGACCATCGAGCAATATCGCAACGAGGATAACGCCAAAAAAATCCCCTATCTTTACCGCAATCATCGCCCTGAGAACCCCCCAGAGTGGCAAGAAGGCATCCCGATTCGCTTCAAATCCGATCCAAAACCCCGCACTTGGCACGACGAAGTCATGGGTGACCTCTATGCCGGCCCCGAGGTCCAAGACGACATCGTCCTCATCAAAAAAGACGGTCTCCCGACCTATAATTTCGCCCACATCATCGATGATTATCTCATGCACTGCACCTTCATCATGCGCGGCGTCGAATATCTCCCCAGCACCCCGAACTATCTCGCTCTCTATGAAGCCCTTGGCATCGAGATGCCGAGAATCGTCTCTCTCCCCCATATCCTCCGCCCCGACGGCAAGAAAAAACTCGGCAAACGCGACGGCGCTAAATCCGTCACCGAATATCGCGACGACGGCGTCCTCCCCGAGGCCATGTTGAACTACCTCGCCTGTCTCGGTTGGAATGACGGCACCGAACAAGAAATCTATTCGAAATCCGAACTCATCGAAAAATTCGACCTTTCCCGCATCCAAACCTCTGGCGCTCGCTACGACGAAGTCAAACTCCTCTGGCTCAACGGCCAATGGATTAGAA
>CAYZRN010000028.1:0-6060 GCA_964480855.1 uncultured Candidatus Saccharibacteria bacterium
GGGCCGACATAGACATAGGAACAATCGTCGGTTGTGTCTTTGTCGTAGCCGGAGGGGACGGAATAAATCTCTTTGCGCGTCATGGGGTCGATGGTTTTGGTGGCGTTGATGGTGACTTTGTATTCATCAATAGTACAGGTGGAGGCGAGTTTTTTGGTGTATTTGTTGAACTCGAGAGTGACGTTTTCTACACCAGAAGTTTTGTTGTTGTACCAGCTTGGCCAGATATCAGTGCGGCCGTTGACGGTCAAAGTTTGGATACCGGCAGGTTTGACTGGTTGGTCGCCGGAAGTCCATTTCCCTTCTGCGGCGTAAACTTGTTTGTGAACAGGCTCCATGTAGTTAGCGATCATACGAGCGACCGGGCTGTTGCTGCTACTGGCGAGGCCGGAACCATCATGGTTGCCGCTCCAAGCCAAGGTAACAACGGCGGTAGAATAACTGACCATCCAAGAATCTTTGGCGACGCTGCTGTCAACGGTGGTGGTGGTACCAGTTTTCATGGCGGTCCAAACGCCAGGAACAACGAAGCCGTAAGATGTGCCGAGACTGCCCATAGTGAGATAGCGAGCGTTGGAATCGCTGAGGATGCTAGAAATCATGTAGGCGACTTGTTCGTCAACAACTTGAGTAGGTTGGGAGTCAGACCAAGATTCGATAATGTTGCCGTTCGAATCTTTGACCTCAAGAATATAGGCGATGTCTTTGTAGGCGCCACCACGAGCGAGCGAAGCATAGGTGTTGGCATGTTCGACTGGACGAATGTTACAACCGGAACCAATGGCGATAGAAAGACCGCCGGAAGCGTCACTACAATAGGATACGTCGCCGAGAGCGTGCAAGGTTTCGAGACTATTTTCGATACCGTTGATATAGAGAGCTTTGACGGCGGGGATGTTGAGGGAGTTAGCGAGAGATTGACGAATTGTCACGTCGCCGTTGAAACGACCGTTGAAATTACGCATCATACAAGAGCCGCCAGTGTAGCCAGAACAATAGAGGCTGTCGATGTTTTCGTCACGCAGAACGGAGCCGGGACCGAAATTTTGGCCTTCACGTTGTTGGAAAAGTGGGGCGTAGTCGAGAACTGGCTTGATGGTTGAACCTGGCTCAAGCAAAGAAGTTGTGACGTTGACTTCGCCGTATCCGGTTTGGTAGAAGTCGGCCGAGCCAACCATGGCGATGACTTGGGAAGTTTCAACATCGAGAGAAACGAGAGCACCGTTATCAGCCCTGTTAGTGGATTTCGAGGTATCGAGACCGGCGGCGACGGCAGCTTCGGCAAGTTCTTGGGCACGATAGTCGAGAGTGGTGGTGATGGTGAAGCCGCCACTACGCATGGCAGAATAACCATATTTTTCCTCGAGCTGGGACTTTACTTCAAGAACGAAGTGCGGAGCAAGAATGTTGGCGTATTGGCTGGATTCTGGCTCGATAGTAGCGAGAATGTCATAGTCTTTGGCGTCTTGGATGTCTTATTCGTATTATTCTTCAGGGTTGCGCTCGCGCATGGCGTCGAGCAATTTGTGTTGACGCTCGATGAGGGCTTCGTTGCCGTATTCGTTGTAGGGGTTCAAAACGGCGGGGTTGTTCGGGATGCCGGCGAGAAGAGCGGATTCTGCCAAGTTGAGGTCCTTTGCAGATTTGCCAAAGTAAGTTTGGGCGGCAGATTCAACACCGTTGCGACGACCACCGTAGGGCGACTCGTTGAGATACATGGTGATGATTTGCTCTTTGTCGTACATTTTTTCGAGCTCAAGGGCGAGGATGAGTTCTTTGATTTTCCTGGTGATACCACCGCGGTTGGCGGAAGCAGCTTCGTCGGAGAAGTAGACTTGTTTGATGAGCTGCTGGGTCAAAGTCGAACCACCTTGAACGCCACGGCCAGACAAGGTCGAAAAAGTAGCACGAATGAGGGCAGAGAGGTCAATTCCTGGGTGGTTGTAGAAATTTTTATCCTCGATGGCAACAGTGGCACGGCGCATGTCGGTGGAAATTTCTGAACCGTCGACAACGAGGCGATAGTTTTCGTTGCCGGTATCCTCCCAAAGCACGATACCATTACGATCGAGATAGGTGTTGACGGTTTCGGTGATGGAAAGATTGGAAAGCTGAATATCTTCAAGACTCTTTTTATAGTAGACGAAAAGTCCACCGATCAAGATGATAAGGAGCAAAAAACAAGCGGCAAGGATTTTTAGGAATTTATTGAGGCCATAGGCAGAAAACCAATAATGAAAAACTCGTTTGGGTTTGAAATGGGCGAGAAAACGGGCAGGCTGTTCCTTCGGGAGAGTGGAAAGCATTTCGGCGTGTTGGCGAGCGCGTTTTTCAGCGTTGAGCTGGTGTTTGTATTTTCTGCGCTCAAAAAAATTCATTGCTTTGTATTGTTCGGGACTAACTTTTTTAAAAGTAGATTTTTTGCCTTGCTTGTTCGGCGAGGATTTTCTGGTTTTCTTTTCGTTCTTTGCCATAAAGATATTATATCATAACTAGCTTAAAGTTAGTTGTGAGTGGAAGCAAAATTATACAGCTTGTTGATGAAATCAACAAAAACACTCTCGCGATCTTGGTCGGCGTTGACTTCGACGAGAATTCCCATATCGCGATAATGCAAAATCACTGGCATGGTTTTTTCGCGAAATTCGAGAATGCGACGGTCGAAAATTTCTTTGGTTTTGTCGTCGCTACGGTCACCGCGGTCGTTGAGGAGATTAGCGGTTTCCCAGCGGTTGAAAACATCTTTTTCGGAAACTTGGAGAAGAATCGCGGCTTTGATTTCGTGTCCAGAATTTTCCGCGGCAGCAATCACCTCAGTTTCTTCACCACTCCAACGACCAACGGATGACAAGACTAGAGGAAAACTGGCGAGGTCCTCGCGAGAAAAATAAGGCAAAACAAGGTCATAGAAAACGTCGGTCGGGGCGAGGGCGCCAGAACCGGTCAAATCGTCGCCGGTAGTTTTTTCGTGTTCACGAATGATGAGACCAGAGGAGAGGAATTTGGCGCCGATGAGCTCGGCAAAACGAATTCCGACGGTATCTTTGCCGCTCATAGGGAGACCAAAGATGTTGATTGAGCCAGTACCAAGCCAGTTTTTGAGAAAAATAATTTTTTGTCCAATTTCTTCCATATTCATAATATAGCACAGGAAGATAAAAAAGTCCCCCGCGGGGCGGGGGCTCGGTTATTGGTTTTAAAAGTTAGCCTTCGTTGATTTCTTCCCATTTGCGCTGGGCTGCTTCTTGAACTGCGAACGGAATGACGTTGCGGCCATGGTCACGACGACGTAAGCCTCGTTCATCGAGGCTAAAGACCTCTCTGCCGCAATACAGTCCCCAGACCTTTTGACCCGGGTGGTTGTTGCGTTCGCGGAGCTCAATACTCCAGCTGCCTTCAATGTAGGACGTTCCATACTTTTTCTGCATACTCTTACCTCCAATATTATAATGTACGCTCCCGTGTCTCGAGAGAGTGGTGCCATTATAACAAAGATTTTCCCCTGTTGCAAGGGGAGGCTAGCAGTCTTGATGTTTTAGTGCTAATTTTGTATAATTAGGGTATGAGTCTGACCGAAAGACAGAAAGAGATTCTCTTTGCGATTATTGAGGAATATGCTGAGATGGCTGCCCCTGTGGGGAGCGTGACCTTGGCGAAAGTTTTTGATGTTTCGTCGGCGACAATTCGCGCCGAGATGGCAAAGCTGGAAGAGATGGGGCTAATCGCCCAGCCGCATACTTCGGCGGGGAGAATCCCGACTGATGCGGGCTATCGACTTTATGTGAATGCTTTGACTGAGGAGACTGACCGCGAACTCGAAGCAGAAGATTTGGCAAGAATTTCCGATCGTGGCATGCATGCGCTTGAGGTGCGAGTATCGTCCCAGTCGCGCGCAGATGCGACAATCCGAGCGGCAGTCGATTCCCTGGTGGATTTGACGGGTAATTTGGGGTTGGCGACGATTGATGGCCAACTCTATCTGGCGGGAATTTCGCGGTTATTTACTCAACCAGAATTTCTCGACACTAACCGCGTACAAGCGGTAGCGAAGTTGCTAGATAATCTCGAGCCGTGGCTCAGAGAGGCCGCGCCGGGTGAACCGCTAAATATTTTCATCGGTCAAGAAAATCCGATTGGTAAAACTAGTGGTGTATCGCTGATTATTTCGAAATTCCGTTCGCCGTTTTCGGACAAAAGTTATATCGGCGTTTTGGGGCCAACAAGGCAAAATTATTCCCGAGTGATGTCGCTGGTGAGGCGAGCGGGGATTATGCTCGAGAATACACTTTAAGGAGGAAAAATGAAAGAAAAACGCGAAGAGAAAAAAAATGAAACTACCCCTGTTGAAGCTGTGGAAAAACCTGTGGAAAACTCTGAAGTTGAGTCCTTTAAAAACCAAGTCACGGAGCTTACCAACGACCTTCAGCGTACAAGAGCGGATTTTGAGAATTTTCGAAAACAGGTAGAGGCCCAAAAAACTCAGGTAAAACAGATTGAGAAACTAGCGACGGTTTTGAGATTTTTGCCGCTTTTAGATGATGTTGACCGAGCTATTTCGACCTATCCGGAACAACTAGCACCCCTTGGAAAATCAATCGAGAAGCTGAAAAAAGAATTGATGCTGGAGAAAATCAATTCGGAACCCGGGACGGATTTTAATCCAGATTTGCACGAAGCGGTGATGGTAGAAGACGGAGAAGGCGAGAAAGAAGTGATTGCCGAAACGCTGAGGACCGGGTATCTTTATGACTCGCAGGTGGTGCGAGCGGCGATGGTGAAAGTAAAAAGAGTTTGAGCATCCGGAAAGAATCACCGGTTCTCAGGCTTAGGTGTATTATAGCACAAGCGGCTTGAAAAGTCAAGATTAATTTCGTTTCAACATCACGGTGAAGGCTTCGGAGGGGATGTCGATTTTGCCAAAACGTTTCATGCGAGCTTTGCCGCGTTTTTGTTTTTCGAGAAGTTTGGCCTTGCGGTCGCGGTCGCCGGTGTGGATTTTGACGGTGACATCTTTACGGTAGGCACCGATGGTTTCCCTGGCGAGGATGCGGGCGCCGATGGCGGCTTGGAGTGCAACCTCGAAATTTTGGCGCGGGATGACTTCTTTGAGTTTTTTGGTGATGGTACGACCGATGGCGTCGGCCTCGGCGCGGTGGCACATGAGGGCGAGGGCGTCGATTTTATCGCCAGCGACCAAATAGTCGACACGGACGAGGTCCTCGGCGCGGTAGTCGGAAAGTTCGTAGTTGAAACTGGCTTAGCCAGAAGTAGCGGATTTTAGTTGGTCATAGAAATCGGTCAAAAGGTTCGCCATCGGAGCTTCGAAATCGATAACGGCGCGATCTTCGATGTAGCTGATGTTTTTTTGGAGGCCGCGTTTTTCGACGATGAGGCTCAGGACGTTGCCGACCATTGACTTTGGCAAGATGATTTCGCCCTTGACCCAAGGTTCGCGGATTTCGGCGACGAGGGATTGGTCGGGAAGGTCGGCGGCGGATTTGATTTCGAGTTCTTCGCCGCTATTCAAGCGCACTTCGTAGTTGGTCGAGGGGTTGGTGATGACGAGGTCGAGACCAAATTCGCGTTCGAGGCGCTCGCGAATAATGTCCATGTGGAGCAGGCCGAGAAAACCGATGCGCAAACCGAAGCCGAGGACGGGGGAGTTTTCTGGTTCGAACTGGAGGGCAGAATCGGAGAGAGAAAGTTTTTCGAGAGCTTCTTTGAGATCTTTGTAGTCTTCGTTGCTGACGGGGAAAAAGCCGGCGTAGACGAAGGGGAGGACGTTTTTGTAGCCCGGGAGAGGAGTGGTGGCGCGAGATTTTTGGAGAGTGACGGTGTCACCGAATTTGGCCTCGCGGGTGGTTTTTTTGTTAGTGACGATTTATCATATTTCGCCTTCGTTCAAAGTGGATTTCTGAGACATCTCTGGGGTGAGTTTGCCGATTTCGAGAGCGAGGCCGTTGGAGCCGGCGGCCATCATGTGGATGGCGTCGTTTTTGTTTAGCTCGCCTTCAAAACTTCGGACGTAGAGAACGACGCAGCGATAATCGTCGAAATAGC
>CAYZRN010000029.1:0-5969 GCA_964480855.1 uncultured Candidatus Saccharibacteria bacterium
AGTTAGCACAGCGCAAAGTATAGTCGGCAACAGTCTCTACGGTGAATTCGCCGCCAAAGGCCGCCTCATCCACCGAGGTAGAACCGAAAAGCACTTCGTTTTCGTCCGCATCTAGCAAACTACAAGAAACCGCCAACACATTCACATCAGTAGTACCAGAGAAGGTAACCACCCCATCCGCGTCTTCCGAAGCGGTGAGAGTCAAAACGTTACCAGTAGCGGCAGCATGGGCTCCGAAGGCCATCAAAACAGAGGCTAAGGCAGAAGTTGTTGCAATTTTTAGAATTGATTTTCTCATTTTATTCTCCTTTACTTAACCTTAGTGTTCCCCACGATGACGAATTTCTTCATAGTAGCCGATACCGGAGCCAGACAGTGTACCTGCATAGACATTATCCGTGGAGCCAACACGACGAACGTTAAAGTAAACTCCTGTCATATTTTCCGTAAACCCAAGGCTTTCCTCGATTTCATAGTCAGCCATCTTAAGGTTGCGACCACCTTCCATCTGGTAGCCAGCGCATTGGTCGCTCAAGTTGCAGAGAATCGAACCGCGGTTTTGCATGGTTTTAATTTCCATAGAACCATCGTCATAAACATAGGTAGCCAAAATCTCATAGTCATCATAGTCGCTTTCGGCATCGAAGAAGAATTTGACATAGACGCTGCTACCGCCATAGAAAGCATCGCTGACATCTACATACAAGAGGGAACGATCGACTTGTAGATAATATTTTTCTCCGCTCACGTCGGTAATTTCGAACACCACCGCATCATAGAAGTTGGAATTGAAGTGGATAGTATAGGAGCCGCCAGTACCAGAAACAGATACAGCACCCTCCGGCACATCAAGCGCAACCACGCTCGCGATGTTCAACCCACCTTCAGTCAAGGCGTCGAAAGTAATCGTGTCTTCCAAAAGTAGCGAATCCATATGGGCTGGATTCTCGGCCGTAGTACCAGAAATATCAATCGAGGAGACATAGACATCGTCCGTCATGGTGTAAGGAAGATAATACATGTCGCTCGTATCACCAAGTTGAATAGCTTTGTAACCTTCTTCATAAATCACAATCTTGAAATTGCGGTCACCAAAGCTCATATAGGAGTGTTCACCTTGGGATTCGTCGCTCAAAGGTTGTAGTTTTACCCCGCGAGTCTCAGACAAACCATTGTCATCGAAATATTGATCCACGCAGGCGTGCAGTTCATCTTCGGACACATCCGCGCTACAAATTCCGTCGCTAATCAGTTGGAATTCATAGTCGCCTTTGCTGGTGCCTCTCAAAAATTGACGGATATCAACCTCGCTCCAGTCAACATCGGTCACAGTAGCGTCTTCATCATGAAGATATTCCTTCACCCAATCTTCTACATCAGCTTTCAAAGCCATGCCGCGAGTACGATCTTCGTCTTCGATGAAGCCAAACTGGTCAAAAACTCGAGAAGGATTGGTGATATCGGTGATTCCAGCCGCGGAATAATATTCCATCTCACCATTTTCGTTTTCGATACCGGTAATCAAATGCAAACAAACTTCAGCGTCATTCTCGCCACAAGCCCAAATTGCATAGGCGTCACCATCGAATCTGCTGATATATTCCTCAGAATAAGCAATTGTAAACCCGTCGCTATCACTCAAAAGCTCACCATGATATTCGCTATTATTGCTATTCAAATAAAGGCTGAGCGGCGTACCACCAGGAGTCATGATTTTGATTTGGTAGGCCGGATTAGTGGTATCAACCCCAGAAATCTGCATAGAACAGCTCTCGGTTGAACCACAATGCGTGGTGATGCGACTGCTATCGACATCCGCCTCATAGCCCTTGGAGCTATCTACTGGATTAAACCCGAAAATACCATCATAGCCTTCTACTGTGGCCCACAGACCAACACCATATTCACCCGTCGCTAGTGGTTGGTAGTTATTATCGAAAGCCGCCAGGTTCACAGCTGGAGCCCCAGAAACGCCTGTCACGTTAAAATTAAACGTCAAAGTTGTCGCGTCCGCCCAAGCAGCAAACGAAAGCACAACCGGTGACAAAACTGCAGCCGCCAACATGCCAACAACCACCGCCCCGGTCGCAACATGTCTAGAAAGTTTTTTCATATTTACTCCTATAAATTACTACTTATAAATATAGCACGAGAACTTTGGCGCTACAACGTTCATTTTTAAATAATTATGATTGACGAGCATGGTATCATAATATATATGCCTAAAAATTTAGTAATAGTAGAGAGCCCTGCCAAAGCCCACACCATCGAAAAATATCTTGGTAAAGATTTTCATGTTCTCGCTTCGGTCGGTCATATTAGAAAAGACGTTAGTGTCGACAAAACCACCTTCGATGTCGAATACGAAATCGACGAAGGACACAAAAAAATCATCTCGGAGCTAAAAAAAGCCGCCAAAGCCGCCGACAAAATCTGGCTCGCAACCGACGAAGACCGCGAAGGTGAATCTATTTCTTGGCACCTCCTCGAAGTTCTAAAACTGCCAAAATCCACCTCTCGCATCACTTTCCATGAGATCACCAAACCCGCCCTCGAGGCCGCAATCGCTCACCCTCGCACCGTCGACATGGACATGGTTGCTAGCCAACAAGCTCGCCAAACCCTCGACATGCTTGTCGGATTCGACCTCTCCAGCGTCGTCAGAAAAAAAGTCCCAGGCGCCATCTCCGCCGGTCGCGTCCAATCTCCCGCCTTACGTCTCGTCGTCGAAAAAGAGCGCGAAATCGAAAAATTCAACAAAAAATCCAGTTTCAAAATCACCGGCAAATTCGGCGACCCGGAATTTCCCGCCATCCTCGAAAAACTCATTCCCAACTCCAAGCCCGAAGCCGAAAATATCTTAAATCTCCTCAAAAACGCCAAATTCCGCGTCGAAAATGTCGAAAAAACCGAAGGAACCCGCTCTAATCCAGTCCCATTCTCCACCGCTTCGCTCCAAATCGAAGCCAACGCTCGCCTCGGTTTCTCCTCAAAAACCACTATGCGCGCCGCCCAAGCTCTCTACCAAGCCGGCCAAATCACCTATCACCGCACCGACTCCCTCAATCTTTCAGAACAAGCCATTGCCGCCATGGCCGCTTATATTGAACAAACTTTCGGCAAAGAATATCTACACGTTCGCCATTTCAAAACCAAATCTGCCGGCGCCCAAGAAGCCCACGAGGCCATCCGCCCCACAAACATCAACGTCGCCGAAGCAGGGAAGAACGACTTCGAGAAAAAGCTCTACCACCTCATTCGTTCCCGCACGCTTGCTACCCAAATGTCTCCCGCCAAAGTCGCCAAAACCGCCCTCACCTTACGTCCCGAAAAACCCGGAACTACTTTTCCCAGCCCAATATTCTTCACCGCAAAAGGCGAAATTGTCATCTTTGACGGCTTTTTGAAAGTTTATGGCAAATTCAACGACTCCGAGCTTCCATCGCTGAAAAAAGGCGACCTCGTCGACTATAACGAAATCACCGCTCGCGAAACTTTTGCCAAACCACCCGCTCGCTACACCGAAGGTTCTCTTGTTAAAAAACTCGAGGAACTCGGCATTGGTCGCCCATCAACTTATGCCTCGATCATGGAAGCTATCCAATCCAGAAATTATGTTCAAAAAGGCGAAAGTGAAGGCGAACCAAGAGAAATCGACCAACTCACCCTCAAGGGCTCAGAAATCATTTCCGAAAAAACCACAGAAAAATCTGGCGCCACCAAAGGAAAGCTCATTCCTACGCCAATCGGTGAACTTGTTGCCGACTTTTTAACCGATAACTTCAACCAAGTTGTCGACTACGGCTTCACGGCCGGCGTCGAGGAAAAACTCGACCTCATCGCCGACAAAAAACTCGAACGCGTCAAAATGCTCCGTGATTTTTATACTCCATTTTCCGCTCTTATTGGCGAATCCGGCTCTCTCATGCGCTACAACAACGCCACCTCGCTCGGTACCGATCCGAAAACCGGCAAACCAATCTACGCCAAAATTGGCAAAAATGGCGGTTTCATCCAACTCGGCGATGCCGAAAAAGAATCTGGCGAAAAACCGCGCTTCGTCCCGCTCCCGAAAGGGAAGACCGTCAAAACCGTCACCTTAGAAGACGCCATCGCCCAACTATCTCTCCCCAGCCTTCCCCGCAATCTCGGCTCTATCCAACACAACAAAGAAACCATCGAGCTCGTCGCCAATTCCGGTCCCTTCGGCCCCTACCTCAAAGCCGGCAAATACAACATTCCTCTTGGCAACGAAGATCCTTACCGCATTTCTCTCGAGACCGCCAAAGAACTTTTTGCCAAAAAAATCGACTCCATCATCGCCGATTGGGGCGACATCATGATTCTCGTCGGAGCTTACGGCCCCTACATTAAAGGCCCAGGCCGCTTCAACAACGTCAAAATCCCCAAAGAAACCGACCCAAAATCCATCACGAAGTCCCAAGCCGAAGAGATGTTAAAAAACAAACCAAAAAGCTCTTCTTTTCGCCGCTTCCCGAGAAAATCTGCCAAAAAATCCTGACTTTTACCATTAGCGCAATAATTTTGCTTTTTTTGTAAAATTTGTGATACAATAGTACACGGAATGTATAACTTTTTAAGTTGACATTGGCACACTTTCATGCTATTATAGTATAAATTATATATTATCAACAGGGGTGGATATAAAGGAAAACATAATGGACCAAAATGCGGAAATTATCGCAAAAGCGATAAAAGGCAGTCTAAACATTATCGAGCAAGATCGCGAGAAAGAAATCATTTCTCGTCGTTTCGGTCTCTCCGGAACCAAAGAAACTTTAGAACAAATTGGTGATATGCTCTCAATCACGCGTGAGCGTGTTCGCCAGCTCGAGAAAGCCATTCTAATTCGCCTCCGCATTGGCGCTGAAGAAAACCACATTCCCGAACTCCCTGCTGCTGAAAAAATTATCGTCAGAAATCTCACCGAAATGGGTCGTGTTGCCAAAATTTCCGACCTTGGTGAGAAAATTTTTAACCGTACCGCCACTGCCAAAGAAAAATACGCCCTCAACTTCATCGGCAACATCTCCCCCAACCTCACCATCATCGAAGATAACGACAAATATCACCAATCTATCGGCATTGCCGAATATGGCGACGAAAAAGCCATCAAAGCCAAAGTCGACGAAATCGTTGCTCTCATCAAAACTAACAAACAACCAATGAATCTTGACGAGCTTGACAACAACCTCAATTATGAGCATCCAGACCATATAAAAGCCGTTGCGTCTATCTCGAAACTTCTCGCCTCGCTCAACAACGTCTGGGGCCTCGCCAAATGGCCAACCGTCAACCCGAAAAACATCCGCGACAAAATTTTTGTTGTACTCGAGTCGAAAAAAGAGCCTATGCACTTTAGCGATATCGCCAACAACATCAAAGATTCCGACTTCAAGCGCAAAGATGTCACCATCCAGGCCATCCACAACGAACTCATCAAATATCCTCGTTTTGTCCTCATCGGTCGCGGCATCTACGCCCTCGATTCTTGGGGCTACACGAAGGGAACCGTCGCCGAAATCATCGCCAAGATTCTCTCCGATGCTAAAACCGCACTCACCCGCGAAGAAATCGTCAAACAAGTTCTCCGCGTCCGCAAAGTCAAAGAAACCACCATTCTTCTGAACCTCCAAAATAAGCAACTCTTCAAAAAAGTTGACAAAAATTCCTACACCCTAGCATGAAAAATCCCCTCATGCTATAATAGAACCAAATGTTCTCTCAAATTTTTCAATTCATTCTCATGCCTATCGTTTGGGTTCCCATCGTTGGGATTCTCGCCTTTCTCACTTACCGAAACTACAAAAAACTCAACAAACTAAAAGTTCTAAACGTCGACTCTGTCCTTTTGATGCTCGAAATTCCTCGCACCAACGACAAAAAAGAACTTGCTGCCGAACAGCTCTTTGCCTCTCTCCATGGCATTTTGCGCGATAAGGCCGAAC